>JAJZYE010000064.1 GCA_021806055.1 Actinomycetes bacterium
AGCGGCGACGCATCGTGCGTCGTGCCGGCGTGCTCACAGCGATCGCCATGATCGCCTGGGGAATCGAGCGCACCGTCGACGAGCGGCTACTGCTCGGCCAGCAGTCGCACAGCGGCTCCATCGGCGTCCAGCTCGCCGGCCTCGTCCTGGCCGTGAGTGGCGTCGTGCTCTGGATTCACCAGCGTCGTCGACGCGCTCCGAGTGATGACGGTGACCCCGACGTCGCTCCGGCCCGCTCGGGGTGACTACGCCAGGGGCTCGAATCGGGCCGTGAAGTGACGCAGGGCGGACGGCTCGTAGACCATGGCGTAGCCCGGCAGCGACGACGCGCGCTGGGCCACGGCGCTCACCACCTCGATCACATAGTCCATGTGGCTCTGGGTGTACGTGCGCCGAGGGATGGCCAGGCGCACCAACTCCATCGCCGCGGGGACCTCGCGACCGTCGGGTTGGCGTCCGAACATGACGGTGCCGATCTCGACGCTGCGCACGCCGCCGGCCTGGTAGAGCGCCACCGCGAGCGACTGGCCCGGGTACTGCAGCGCCGGCAGGTGACTGAGCAGCGCGCGCGCGTCCAGGTAGACGGCGTGTCCCCCGATCGGCTTGACCACGGGCACGCCGGCCCGGTCGAGGGCCTCGCCCACGTAGGCGGTCGAGCGAATGCGGTAGCGCAGGTAGTCCGGGTGAACCGCCTCGCTCAGCCCCTGAGCCAGCGCCTCGAGATCGCGACCGGCCAGCCCCCCGTAGGTCGGGAAGCCCTCGGTGAGGATCAGCAGGTTACGGCACTGCTCGGCCAGCGCGTCGTCGTTGAGGGCGAGCCACCCGCCGATGTTGCCGAAGGGGTCCTTCTTCGCGCTCATCGTCATGCCATCGGCCAGTGACGCCATCTCGCGCACGATGTCGGGGATCTCACGCGCCGACTGACCGGCCTCGCGCTCGTGGATGAACCAGGCGTTCTCGGCGAAGCGGCACGCGTCGAGGAAGAAGAGCACGCCGTAGCGGTGGCAGATCTCGCTCACTGCGTGCATGTTGGCGAGGGACACGGGCTGGCCCCCACCGGAGTTATTGGTGATCGTAAGGAAGACCACCGGCACGTCCGCGCGCCGCTCGGACAGCAACGCGTCGAGAGCCTCCAGGTCCATGTTGCCCTTGAACGGGTGCACCACGGCGGGGTCGTGCCCCTCGGGGATCAGCAGGTCCCGCGCCTCGGCGCCCGTGGCCTCGACGTTGGCGCGTGTGGTGTCGAAATGGGTGTTGTTGGCCACCACCTTGCCCGGTCCGCCCAACACGGTGAAGAGGATCTTCTCCGCCGCGCGTCCCTGGTGCGTGGGAATGACGTGACGGAAGGGGAAGAGTTCCTTCACGGCGGCCTCGAATCGAAACCACGACGGGGAGCCGGCGTAGCTCTCGTCGCCGTGCTGGATCGCCGCCCACTGGTCGCGCGACATCGCGCCAGTCCCCGAATCGGTGAGCAAGTCGATCAGCACGTCTTGAGCGTGCAGGTTGAACAGGTTGTACCCGGCCGCCTGGAGAGCGCTCTCCCGCTCCGACGCCGTGGTCATGCGCAACGGCTCGACCGAGTGGATTCGAAACGGCTCGATGATGGTGTGGAACGCGTCGCTCATGGCCCGATGGTACTTGCGACACGCGCGCGGCTCGCGACGCTGGTCTACCTCGTCACTTGGCGCGACGCGGCCGTCGCGGTGGCGTGGCCGGTCGACGTTGCTGAGCGCGACGCGCGCGACGGCGCTCGCGCTGCACGGGGTCGACCTCTCGACCAGGCGGACGCGGAGGCGCGGCCACGCTCGGCAACTCAGCCAGTGCGAAGTCCGGCCGCTCGTCGAGCAGCCGCCGACAGTGGGGCGCTTCGGGAAATCCTTCACCCGCCGCGTGGCCCAGCACGGCCACGAGCTCGTCACGCGTCGCTCCCTCACCAGCCACCTGGTCCACCGCCGCACTCAGCTGGTCGAAGTCGGGCGCCTCGGCGTGCTCGCCCAACGCCGCGATGACACGCTCGAGGGGGGGGGCGGCGAGCACGTCCAGCAGCGCGGCAACTGCCGGCAGAGGGGCTGCCGCCGCGAAGGTGGCGACGTCGCGACGCTGTTGGAGAGCTCGCAACGGCACGCCCACCACCGCAGTGATCTTCGTGCTCGGTCGAAGGTCGAGCGCGTCGACTACCTCCAGCACCGCCTCAGGGTCGAGTGACAAGACGGTACGGCGAATGATCTCCGAAGTGCTCGTGGCGCGCGACGACATGTAGCGCGATGCTAACAGCCGGCGTTGCGCTACCCAAAGAGCGCCACGCGAGCGCCGTGCGTCACGCGGGCCAACAGCGGCGTGCCCACGGCGGTGAGCCCGGCCAGCACGGCGAGGACCGTGAACGCGAAGCCCAGTCGGTGGTAGGCACCACCCGTAAGCAGCGTGACCACGAGGGGCCCGAGCGCCTGACCGCCCGTCGAGCCCACGCCCCACACCAGCGCGTTGCCCATGACGTGAGACTCCGACGACACGTAGTCGGGCACCAAAGACAAGAGCAGGGGGAAGCCACTAAAGGTGAAGAAGCCAAAGAAGAGGAGGAAGACCGTGGCCCAGGCGCCGGACGACGCCACGTACGCGACGGTGGCCAGCGCCGAGCCGACGCTGTTGAGAGCCAGCATCCACCGCCTGTCGAATCGATCAGCCAGCAGTCCGAACACCGGCTGTCCCACGATGCCTCCCAGGTACATCAACGTCACCGTGAGGCCCAGACGGGCCACGCTCAGGTGCCGGTGGGACGTCAGGTAGATCGGCATCCACGAGACGACGCCGATGAAGGCCACCGATCGAAAAAAGGCGATGACCATCAGTGCGACCACGCTTCGCGTGAGCAGGGATCGCATCCTCGGGCGGACGGCGGGCGAGGAGTTCTCCGCCAGCCCCTCTCCATCCGTCAGGCGTCCCACGGTGCCAGCGATCACCAGCGCACTGACCACGCCCACGACCGCGAAGATCGCCATGGCACCGTCACGACCCACGTCGAGAGCCGTCGCCGCGACGAAGAGCGTCGGGTAGAGTGCCCGACCCAGGCTGCCGAACGAGCCATTGACGCCCAGGGCGCGCCCCGCCGACGCACCGAAGGCCGACTGCAGCATCGACCCGCCCACTGGGTGATAGACGGCGCTTCCCACACCGGCCACAATCGCCGACGCGATCGCCAGGGCGTCTCGTCCCGGCCCGGGTGCACTACCCAGCGCGGCAACGAAACCCCACAGCCCCAGGGCCACGACGAACAGACCGAGCGCCATCACGCGACCGCGGCTCGGTCCCGAGGCCACCGTGAACCCCACGACCACCCCGAAACTGGCCGAGGCCAGGTAGAACACGGTAAGCATCGCGGTGATAACCAGGGGTGACGACGCATGACCGGCCGCCAACAACGCGGCCACCACCGGTATGAAGAACGCCATTCCGTCGTTCATGAAGTGCGCCAGTGACGTCACGACGAGCACTCGCGCTCGCGAGGGTCGCGAGCTCATCTCGGGACCGGGGGGTGTCGCTGCCCGGACCGCCGGCGGCCGATCACGTCACGCCTCGCGTCACCGTCGCACCCACGTCAACTCCCGCGCGAGACCGGTCTCGACTCACGACGGCGGGCCGCGAACGGTGTTCCCCGATTAGCGCGCCCCTACCTGCCCGCACGCCACGAACCTACCACCCGACGTGGACGATCTCCCACGGCGAACGTGATCATCGGACTCCACAACGATGCGACATCACGTGAGACGCGGTGCGGCGAACTAGTTTCGAGGGGCGATGACCCGCGCTGACCATCCCCTCGCGAACGTGAGCCTGCACGAGCTGCGACAGCGCACCAGCGAAAAGTGGCGCCACTATCCCGACGATGTCTTGCCACTGTGGGTCGCCGAAATGGACACGGCGCTAGCCGAGCCGGTCGAACGCGCCCTGGTCACCGCGGCACGTGGTGGCGACCTCGGCTACGCGATCGCGACTCCCTACATTGAAGCGCTGGGAGACTTCGCCGTGCGCCACTGGGGCTGGGGCGGTGTCACGGTCGAACGTAGTCGCGCCGTCGCCAACGTCATGAGCGGTGTGACGGCCGCGATCATGGCACTCACCGATCCCGGCGACCGCGTCGTCGTGAACTGCCCCGTCTACGCGCCCTTCTACTCCCACACCGAGCACAGTGGCCGCGTGATCGACGAAGTGGCGCTCGGCGCCGATGGGCGCCTCGACCTCGATGAAATGGAACGCGCCTTCGCTCGCGCGCGCGCCGCGTCGCGTCGTCCGGCCTACCTTCTCTGCAATCCGCACAATCCCACCGGAACGCTGCACCGGCCCGAGGAATTGACGCGTGTGCTCGCGCTCGCCAACGCTCACGGCCTGCGCGTCATCGCCGATGAGATACACGCGCTACTCGTGCTGCACGGTTCCTTTACGCCGCTGCTGAGCTTGCCGGGCGCCGAGCGTGCCGTCAGCGTGCTCTCGGCGTCCAAGGCCTTCAACCTGGCCGGCGCCCCCGCCGCCGCCCTGGTCGTCGGTGAGGGGGCGAGTGATGTGCTCACCGCGCTCGAGCACCGAGTTGTCCCCGGGCCGAGCCAACTAGGCGTGCTCGCCCAGGGCGCGGCCCTGCGCGAAGGCGACGACTGGCTACGCGCGCTACTCGATGATCTGGTCGCGCGGCAGACGCTCCTCATCACCCTGCTCGAGGAGTACCTCCCGGCGGCGCGTTACCTCCCCGGCGAGGCGACCTACCTCGCCTGGCTGGACCTGCGCGAACTGGGTCACTTCGAAAGTTCCGAGGGCGAGCGCGGCACCATGATGTCACTCTCGGGTCCAGCCTCCTACTTCCTGGAGCACGCCCGCGTCGCGTTGAGCGACGGCGCCGCCTTCGGGACGGGCGGAAGCGGTCACGTACGCCTGAACTTCGCCACCAGCGAAGAGATCCTCACCGAAGCCCTCGAGCGCCTCGGCCGCGTCACATCCTCGCGGTGAGCACCCGTCGGGCACGATGCCTCGGCCACACGACGAGTCACGCCGTCGCGTGCCAGACCGTCCGACGACGAACGCCGTCCACAACGCGCCTGCGTCAGCAGGTGCTTGGCCACGACGACGCGCTGCACTTGGCTCGTGCCATCGTCGATCTGTGTTGTCTCCTCGAAGGGAAGACCTCGCCGCGCGAACGGACCCCAACGCCATCGTCGGGTCCGCAATGGCGCACCGTCAATTACACCGATCAGTCAGCAAGATTCTCTGGCCCCTGTGAACTCGTAGACACCTGTCGAACAAGACCCTCGAGGGAGACCGTCGACAAGGCGCTCACAGTCGCTCTCTGCGGAACCGGAACACAGCGCGACGAGAGGACCAGGTGCAGTGACCGCGACCACTCCTGCGTCGCGGCACCGGACTACGCACGCAACTCCACGTGCTGGCAGATTGGGGGCGAAGTACGTCGGGCGCCCTGGCTGCTAGCCGTCCTCAACGGCGCGTTGTGACCCTGACTCCCAGCGAGCTCGGTGCCGCACTCAACTCGCCGTGGCGACCTCGAATCGACCAAATCACCAGAACGATCACAGCCCCCAGATAGGGAAACATCGACAAGAAGTCCGGGGAAATCGGCCACGCCAACGCCCCACCTAGCTCGACCAGGATCAAGAGCCCTCCGAAGAATGCGGCGCCGACAATGAGCCAGCGGGCGCGCCATGCCGAAAAGATCACTACCGCGAGCGCGATGAAGCCTCTCCCCGCCGTCACGTCAGGACCCCAGGACCCAACGGCGACAACTGCCAGGAAGGCGCCCGCGAAACCCCCAAATAACCCGTTGACGCCAACGTAGAACAACCGCCAACGCGTCACGGCGATACCGGCGCCTGTCGCAGCAGTCGCAGGATTCTCACCGATCGCCCGCATATTCCGGCCGTGCCGGGTATGTCCGAGGAGCCAGGCAACACCGAAAGGCAGGATGAAAGCTACGTAGACGGGCCACGGGAAACTGCCGATCATCTCGCGAAGTACTGGGATGCGATCAATGCCGGGCACACTGACAACAGTCGAAGAACTCGACACGCTGGTGTTTTCATAATTATTTCCAAGAAGCTGCGAGAGCCCCAGCCCGATAAACCACGCGGCGAAGCCCGGCAAGACCTGCTCTGTCTTAAAGAGCACGACCGGGATGCCGTAGACAACGAGTAGATACACGGCACCCGCCAGCGCTCCACCCAGCAGGCCGAGTTCCGGACTGTTCGTATGGAGTGTCACGATGACACCCGTCACGGCTCCCATAAGCATCAAGCCTTCGATGCCAACGTTCATCATCCCCAGAATCTCACCGAAGAATTCCCCGGTCGCCGCGAGC
>JAJZYE010000065.1 GCA_021806055.1 Actinomycetes bacterium
CGCGACGTCCTGGGCCAGTGAACGCAGTGAGCTGAGCATGGTCTCGCCCAGGGCCCGCGCGCGCGTCGGGAGGTCCCGGTCGCGCATCGTGCGGATGGTGGCCAGGGCCGCGACCGCGGCCACGGGATTGCCGCCGTAGGTGCCGCCGAGCCCGCCCTCGTGCACCGCGTTCATGAGCTCGGTGCGACCGGTGACGGCCGACAGTGGCATGCCGCCGGCCAGTCCCTTGGCGGTCGTGACCAGGTCCGGGATCACGCCCTCGTGATTGACGGCGAACCAGTCCCCGGTGCGGCAGAAGCCGCTCTGGATCTCGTCGGCGATGAAGACCACGCCGTTGCGGGTCGTCCACTCGGAGAGCGCGGGCAGGAACCCCTCGGCCGGCACGACGAAGCCGCCCTCACCCTGGATGGGCTCGATGAGCAGGGCGGCGACGTTGTGGGCTCCGACCTGGGACTCGATCTCGGCAATCGCGCGCGCGGCGGCCTCGGCGCCGCTCAGGCCGTCGAGGAACGGGTAACTCATCGGGACGCGGTAGACCTCGGGGGCGAAGGGTCCGAAGCGGTCCTTGTAGGGCATGTTCTTCGCCGTCAGGGCCATCGTGAGGTTGGTGCGGCCGTGGTAGGCGTGATCGAACACGATGACGGCGCTGCGCCCGGTGGCCAGTCGCGCCACCTTGACGGCGTTTTCGACCGCCTCGGCGCCGGAGTTGAAGAGCGCCGAGGTCTTGGGGAAGTCGCCGGGCGTCAGGGCCGCCAGCTCCTCGCAGACCTCCACGTAGCTCTCGTAGGGCGTGACCATGAAGCAGGTGTGGGTGAAGGCCGCGACCTGGGCACTCACCGCGTCCACGATCTCGGGCACGGCGTGGCCGACCGAGATGACCGCGATGCCCGATCCCATGTCGAGCAGGTGGTTGCCGTCGACGTCCTCGAGGATCGCGCCCTCGGCGCGGGTGATGTAGATGGGGAATCCGGTGGACAGTCCGGAGCTCACCACGGCGCGGCGCCGCTCGTGCAGGGCCCGCGACTTGGGTCCGGGCAACTCAGTGACCAACTTGCGTTCGGTACCCAGTGACGAGTGGAGAGAGACCACGGTGACTCCTTTGGACAACGAGGCTGGCGACCGCCAGACAGTGCCTAGCGTAGTTCGCTGAACGCGGGCCTCCCCGGCGACGACGAGACCGCGGGTGACGAGGTCACCCGCGGTCTCGGTGGCGGAGGAGGTGGGATTTGAACCCACGGTGCCCGTAGACACAGCAGTTTTCGAGACTGCCCGATTCGGCCGCTCTCGCACCCCTCCGCGAAGGAGTCTACCGTTGGCGCAGACGCGGCGACGCCGCGGTGACGAGTGTCCGGAGGTGGCCGGTGTTCGAGGCGGACGAGGAGTACATGGCGCGGGCGCTCGCGGCCGCGCGGCGGGCGTCCGCGCACGACGACGTCCCGGTGGGTTGCGTGGTGGTGGTCGACGGGCGCGTGGTGGGCGAGGGGGAGAACCGTCGGGAGGTCGACGGCGACCCGACCGCGCACGCCGAGATGGTGGCGCTGCGCGCGGCGGCGAGCGCCCGCGGAGGCTGGCGTCTCGACGACGCCACCGTCTACGTGACCCTGGAGCCGTGCGTGATGTGCGCGGGGGCCCTGTTGGCCGCGCGCGTGCGTCGCCTCGTGGTCGGTGCCCTGGACCCCAAGGCGGGGGCCGTGGGGTCGCGCTACAACCTGTTGAGCGATCCTCGGCTGCTGCACGAGGTGTCGCTCACCTACGACGTGCGCACCACGGAGAGCGCCGCGCTGCTGCGCGACTTCTTCGCGCCGCGTCGCGTCGTGGGTCAGTCGTCGGCGAGCGGGTAGGCGGACGGGTTCTCGTCGAAGCGCTGCGCGCAGGCGACGTTGCAGAACCAGACGTCGTGCCCCTCGTAGACGCGGTGGTCCGCGGCGGTGGCCGGGTCCACGCTCATCTGGCACACGGGGTCGATGGCGGTCATGGTGGTTCTCCTGGTGTCGAGGGCGACACTCCCCGAGGGGGGCGTCGCCGGGTTGGTGGGATGGTCGGCGAGCGGGTAGGCGGACGGGTTCTCGTCGAAGCGCTGCGCGCAGGCGACGTTGCAGAACCAGACGTCGTGCCCCTCGTAGACGCGGTGGTCCGCGGCGGTGGCCGGGTCCACGCTCATCTGGCACACGGGGTCGATGGCGGAGGCGTCGGGCGGCTGGGGGGAGGCGTTGGGCGAGACGAAGCGCTCGGGGTTGGCCTCGAAGCGCTCGCGGCATCGCGGCGAGCAGAAGTAGTAGGTCACCCCCCGGTACGTGCTCTGAGCCGGTGCGTCGGCGACGCGCACCTGCATGGCGCAGACGACGTCGTGGGCGAAGCCCGCCCCGGCCCCGAAGCGTTCACCGTGGCGGGCTAGCCACCACACGCCGAACGCCAGGGCGAGGAAGACGAGGTTCAAGTAGGTGGTGTAGTTCCACGAGACGTGGGCGCTGGCGACCGTGACGGCCCGAGTGCGCGGGACGGCGTGGAACAGCGTGAACACCCCTTCGGTGGCGAGACCGGCGGCCACCATCACCGCGTAGAAGACGAGGACCATGCGCGTCGTGAGGCGCCAGCCGTAGAACTTGCGGTAGATGAGGATCAGGGGCATGGAGATCAGGTCCGCGAAGATGAAGGCGATAACGCCGCCAAAGGCGATGCCGCCGGACCACAGGGCCGCGGCGAGAGGCACGTTGCCGATCGAGCAGACCCAACTCAGCATCGCGATGATCGGACCGACCAGCGCGTTCTCGATGCTGGTACCCACTCCGTGTCCGTGCCAGAACAGGTCGTTCCACAGATGGGTGGGTACCACGGCGGTGAGCAGCCCGGCCACGCCGTAGCCGATGGCCAACTCCTTGCGCAGCATGGTGGCGTCGGCCAGCGCGTAGCGCGAGGCGTCGGCCCAGCCGGCGAGTGAGCGGAGTGACGAGGTGGGCTGGTCGGCGTCGTCGTCGGCTCGCGTCGCGCACGCGCGGTCGACCACGCTGGTCTCGACCGCTCCGGCGTCGGCCGCGTCGGTGACCGGTCGCCGACGCACGACGGTGAAGGCCACGCCCCCGACGAGGGCCAGCAGGATGATCATGATGGGACCGCCCACGAACTCGGCCACCGCGAACTGCCAGCCCAGCAGCACCAGCATCACGATGCCCAGCTCGACGACGAGGTTGGTCGAGGCGATCATGAAGATCATGGCGCTGGTGAAGTCCGCGCCCTTGCGCACGATCGAGTGGGTCATCGCCGAGGCCGCGTAGGAGCAGCTCGACGACACCATGCCGAAGAAGGATGCGCGCGCCACGGCCCGCGGTCCGTGGTCGCCCAGGCGGGCCTGCATCTGTTCGCGCGACACGAAGGCCTGCACCGCGCCCGACAGGGTGAAGCCGAGGATCAGCGCCCACGCGGTCTCCCAGAACATGAACAGCCCTTCGCGCAGGCCACGACCGATGTCGACCAGGACGATCACGACGAGCGCACCAGTCGGGCGATGGCCGCCGACGCCTCGCGCAACTTGCGGTCCTTCTCCTCGCCGCCGGCCTCCACGGCGTGCACGACGCAGTGGGCGAGATGGTCGTCGAGCAGGGACAGGGCGACACCCTGGAGCGCACGGGTCACGGCCGAGACCTGCTGGAGGACGTCGATGCAGTAGCGCTCCTGCTCGACCATGGCGTGGATGCCGCGGACTTGCCCCTCGATGCGCCGCAGCCGCGCGAGGATCGCGCGTTGGTCGACGAGGTAGCCCGGAGGGGTTGTGACGGGTGACGGGTCGCAGTGCTCAGGACTGTCTGCCATACTCCTGGGGAGTATAGCGCCAGGTCGGTGCCCGACGCGATCCGGTGCCGACGCGCAGCCTCGTGGGCGCTCAGGCCCCCTCGCGTCGACGGGGTATGGACTGGGCGAAGGAGAAGCGGTTCCGCGGATCGTACCGTTCCTTGATGGTCATCAGGCGCTCGAGGTTGGACCCGTAGTAGGCCGTCGGCCACGAGGCCAGCGTGGGATCGATGTAGTTCTGGTACGCGCCCGTGGTGGGATCGAAGACGTCGTCGCCGAGCCACGACAGCCACCGTGCGCCGGCGCGTCGCTCGCTCGGCGCGGTGGAGGCCGACCACGAGTACGTGGCCTGGATGCAGGCCAACGCGTCGCGGTGCACGAACGCAGTGGCGTGGCGGGCCACCGCGTTGACGACGCCACCGTAGGCGTCCAGCGCGAGGCCGCCGCCCACGCTGGGCGCGTCGCGGTGCAGGCGGGCCACTGCCTCGACCATCGTCGCGGCACGCTCCCTCGACATCGGCCGGTCGACGTAGCTGGACTTCGCCGAGTACGCCGAGCGGGCGAGGACGCCGTGCGGGTCGCGCGAGTGGAGGTGGCAGGCGGCGACGGTGAGCCCCGCGCACCCCGCCTCGATGGCCATCGCCGCGAGGTACTCGTTCGAGCCCACGAATCGGTCGGTGGGTGACGGACCGTCGCGCCCGAGCTGAGCGAGAATGCCGTCGAGGGTCGACGGGGGGCCGCAGTAGACGCCGCTGACCTGCGCCAGGAAGCCGTACTCGCCCTGGGTGAGCACCTGGCAGTTCGACCAGAGCTCGTCGGGGGCACCCGCCGCCCAGGGGAGCCACGCCTCGAGCATCGCGGGCGCCGCCGACCACGGGTAGCGCCACTCGAACAGGGTGATCTCGGGCACGGGATGGACCGTGAACTCGAACGACGTCGCGATGCCGTAGTTGCCGCCACCGCCGCCTCGCGACGCCCACAGCAGGTCGGCGTGGTCGTCGTCGCTCGCCGTGATCTCGCGCGCGTCACTCGTCACGATGCGCAGCGATCGAAGGTTGTCGCACGTGAGGCCGTAGCGTCGCGAGAAGACGCCGACGCCACCGCCCAGCGTGAGACCCGCGATGCCGACGGTGGGACAGGATCCTGCGGGCAGCAGGCGACCGCGTCGGCCCAGCGCGTTGTAGACGTCGATGAGGACGGCTCCCGCGCCCACCGTGGCGACGTTCGTGGTGGTGTCGAGCGAGATCGAGGACAGTCGGCTGACGTCAACCACTAACCCGGAGCAACTCGAGTACCCGCCGTAGCTGTGACCACCCGAGCGTGCGGCGAGGGCGATGCCGTGGGAGGTGGCGAAGTCCACGCAGCGCGCCACGTCGTCGGCGTTGGCGCAGTACGCGATCGCCTGGGGGTGCAGGTCCACGAACTTCGCGTTGTAGAGCAGGGCGTCGGCGGCGTAGGCGCGGTTATCGGGACGTATCAGCGGGCCGGTGAGCGACCCGGCCAGGCGGGCCCACGCCGACCGCGTCGGCGGACCGAGCGTCGTTGTCGTCGTCGAGGGGCGGTGGGTCACCAGGTCACCCTCGCCGAGGGCGATCGCGCCGATGACGGCCCCGGCAACCGTCGTACCGATCTGGAGGCCCCGGCGAAGGAGTGTCCGGCGATCGAGCGGAGAGGAGCGGCTCACGTGGTGACGCTACCGGTCACGACTCGCGCGCGCGGGCCATCCCCCGTGGTGGCGAGGTGTGGTGCGCAGGGTGATCGGGTCGACCGTCAGGGCGGAGAGCCTGCGCCGGCGCGGAGTCCGGAGGGCCAGCGACCCGGCCGTCCGGGCTCGAGGAGCAGGTCGGTGAACTGGCGGTCGAGGTGCTCGTGGCGCCACACGAGCATCTCCTGAGCCGCGCGCAGGACGCGCGGCGCGTCGACGCACTCGGTGCGCCAGGTGGGATCACGGCCCAGGTCGTAGCAGCGGTACGAGCCGTCGGCGAACTGGACGTAGGCGAGGTCCTCGCTTACCGCGACCGCCAGGTTACGCCGCGAGAGCGACCGGTCGAAGGGCCACGGCGTCGCCGCCGTGGCGATGAAGTGGGCTCGGTAGTCCCACTCGTAGTGGGCGCTCGTACGCCATTCGGTATCCTCGCCGGTCAGCAGTGGCGTCAGGACTCGTCCGTCGAACTGGGCCGGGATCTCGACGCCGAGCGCGTGAGCCAGCGTCGGCGCCAGGTCCACGTTCTCGGTGAAGCGCTCGACCACCCGTCCGCTCGCGCTCAGCCGTGGGTCTCGCCAGATTCCGAGGATGTGGTAACTCTGGGGGAAGAAGCCGAGCTTCTGGATCAGCCCGTGGTCGCCGAGTTGGTCGCCGTGGTCCGAGGTCACCACGACGAGGGTGTCCGCCCACTCGCCGCGGGCCTCGATCGCGTCGACGACGCGCGCCAGATTCGCGTCCACCTCGCTGATCATGCCGTAGTACTGGGCACGCAGGTGTCGTAGCGCCGTCTCGTCGTGCGGTGCCGCGCTGGCGCGCACACCGAGGGCCATCTCGTGGAGTGGGTG
>JAJZYE010000066.1 GCA_021806055.1 Actinomycetes bacterium
ATGCTCGACGGCGTGCGCGACGACCCCGCACTCGTGGCCGATCGGGTCGACTGGGTGGCCAAGCGCCGCCTGGTGGACGGGTATCGGGCACGCTACGACCTGGCGCCCACGCACGCGCGGCTACGCGCCATCGATCTGCAGTACCACGACCTGCGTCCCGAGAAGTCCTTGGCGATGAGGGTCGGGCTGCGCGAGGTCGTCGACGCGCAGGCCATTCGTGACGCCGTTCACAAACCTCCGCTGACCACTCGCGCGTTCTTTCGTGGGGAGTGCGTCGCGCGTTACCCCGAGGCCGTCACCGCGGCGAACTGGGACTCGCTGGTCTTTGACCTCGGGCACGGGCCGTTGCAACGGGTGCCAATGATGGATCCACTGCGGGGTACCGCTGCACTGACGCGAGACTTGCTAGAAAAGTGTGAGACGGCCGACGCATTGCTGGCGGCCCTCGACGGGTAGAACGGAAGTCATGGCAGAGCAAGAGCGAATCAAGCGACAGCGCACCGAGCGCAGCACCCCCACCACCGGTGAGGTGACGGTGGACTCCTCCAAGGGCGAGCAACTGAAGGCCGATCTGGACGAGCTGCTGGACGAGATCGACGAGGTCCTCGAGGAGAACGCCGAGGAGTTCGTGCGCAACTACGTCCAGAAGGGCGGCCAGTAGACGTGGGCCTGCCCCTCTTTCGGGCCCAGGACGACCCCGGCCCCTCGTTCGTGCACTTCGCGGACGCCGCGGGGCTGCACGGACCCGCCGCCTTCGACGTCGGCGCCCCCCACGCCACCACGGTGGTCGCGGTGCGCTACGTCGGCGGCGTCGTGATGGTCGGTGATCGCCAGGCCACGGGCAATTACATCGCCAGCCGCGACGTGCGCAAGATCGAGGCGGCGGACCGCTTCACGGCCATCGCCATCTCGGGCTCCGCGGCTCGGGGGATCGAGTTCATCCGTATGGCGCAGCTCTCCTTCGAGCACTACGAGAAGATGACCGACGCGGCACTGACTCTCGAGGGCAAGGCCAACTACCTCTCACCGATCATCCAGCGCAACAACCTCTCCACGCCGCTGGTTGTGCTGCCCCTACTGGCGGGATGGGATCGGGGCCACCAGGTGGGACGGATCTTCGAGTACGACGGAGCGGGGGGGTGCTACGAGCGCCAGGACTTCGCGACCATCGGCTCGGGGTCGCCCTTCGCCGAGAGCGCCCTGCGCCTCGGCTTCCGCGCCGATCTCGACCGGGCGGCGGCCCTCGAGCTCGGGGCGCTGGCACTCTACGAGGCGGGGGACAACGACCCGAGCACGGGCGGCCCGGACTTCGTACGCAACATCTTTCCCATGATGGTCACCGTCGACGAGAACGGCTTCGACGAGTTGCCCGTCGACGAGACGGCCTCGCACTTTCGCGGCATCGCCGAGCGACGCACCGCCACCGGCGGCGTGGCCGGGAGCACCCTGCGATGAGCAACTTCTTCTACGTCGCGCCCGAGCAGATGATCAAGGACCGGGCGGAGTTCGCCCAGAAGGGTATCGCGCGTGGGCGCTCGATCCTGGCGGCCATCTACGACCGTGGCGTGGTGATGGTGGCGGAGAACACGTCGGCGTCGCTCAACAAGATCTCCGAGATCTACGACCGTATCGCCTTCGCCGGCGTCGGGCGCTACAACGAGTTCGACCGGCTACGCGAGGCGGGAATCCGCTGGGCGGACGGCACGGGCTACACCTACTCGCGTGAGGACGTCGACGCGCGCGCCCTGGCCAACTACTACGCCCAGCACGTCGGCGACATGTTCAGCGAAGGACCCAAGCCACTGGAGGTCGAGATCCTGGTCGCCCAGCTCGGCAACCAGTTTCGCCTGACCAAGCTCTACCGAGTCGCCTACGAGGGGACCATCTCGGACGAGCCTCGCTTCGCGGTGCTCGGGGGCGACGCCGAGACCATCAAGGGGCGCTTCGCGGCCACCGAGGAGACGCCGGCCAGCCTGGCGGTCACGCTGGGTCACGCTGTCGAGGCTCTCGCCGGCCCGGATCGAACGATCCCGGTCAGCGACCTCGAGGTCGCGATCCTCGAAGACCGGGGTAGCCGGCGAACCTTCTCACGTTTGGACGACGCCGCCGTGAGCGAACTACTCAGCGGATAGCGGGTCGAGTCGTGCTGCGGCGAATCATCGGGATCGAGACCGAGTACGGCGTCACCTTCGCCCTGAGGGGCCAGCGTCGACTCAGCCCCGACGAGGTGTCGCGCTTCCTATTTCGCAAGGTGGTCGCCTGGGGACGATCGAGCAACGTCTTCCTGGAGAACGGGAGTCGGCTCTACCTGGACGTGGGCAGCCACCCGGAGTACGCCACGGCCGAGTGCGACAACCTCGATGACCTGATCGCCCAGGACAAGGCCGGCGAGACCATCCTGCGCGAACTCGTCTCCTACGCCCAGGCGCAGTTGGACGAGGAGGGCGTACGGGGCTCGATCTACCTGTTCAAGAACAACACCGATTCGGCGGGCAACTCCTACGGCTGCCACGAGAACTACTGCATCGAGCGAATCGACGACCTGAGCCGGCTGGAGCAGGTGTTCATCCCATACCTGATCAGCCGCCAGATTTTTACAGGTGCGGGCAAGGTCGTGACCAACGCCAAGGGCACCGCCTTCTCGATGAGCCAGCGCGCGGAGCACATCTGGGAGTCGATCTCGTCGGCCACGACGCGCAGCCGGCCGATCATCAACACCCGCGACGAGCCCCACGCCGACCCCGAGCGCTTCCGCCGCCTGCACGTCATCGTGGGTGACTCCAACATGAGCGAGTACGCGACCTTCCTCAAGACGGGCACCGCGGCCGTCGTCCTCGCCATGGTCGAGGACCGCGCGACCGTGCTGCGCGACTACAACCTGGCCGCGCCCATCAACGCACTGCGCGAGATCTCCTACGACCTGTGGAGCAAGGAGCCCCTCCACCTGGCGAGCGGCCGCGACATGACCGCACTCGAGATCCAAGATGACCTGTGCGAACGCGCCGAGGCGTTCGCGGCCACCCGAGACCTGCCCGCGGACCAGGTACGCGCGGTCACGATGTGGCGCGAGGTCATCGAGCAGTACCGCAACGATCCAATGGCCCTCGCGGACCGCGTCGACTGGATCGCCAAGTGGCAGCTGATCGATCGCGAGCGCGAGCGCAGCGGGGTACCGCTCAGCGACCCCCGGATCGCACTGATCGACCTTCTCTACCACGACACGGACCTCACGCGCGGTCTGTACTACCGCCGACAGGCCAAGGGCTACTCTCGACGCATCGTCGACGACGCGGCCGTCGCCCACGCCGCCACGACGCCCCCCGCCACCACTCGGGCGCTCATGCGCGGCACCTTCATTCGCGCCGCCAAGGAGTGGCACCGCGACTACACGGTCGATTGGGTCCACCTCAAGCTCAACGACGACATGCAGCGAACGGTCCTGCTCAAGGACCCCTTCAAGAGTTCCGACGAGCGCTTCCAAAAGTTGCTGGTCTCACTACAACGCCCGGAGCGGCGCGACTAGCCTTGATGAGTGCCCGATGAGATCCCGACCGAGTCCGTGACGACCCCGCGCGACGACGCGACCGCGGAGTCCGAGCCAGTCGGGCGCGCGCCGCGGCGCTCGCGACGGCGCGCCGTGGTCGAGTGGGGGAGCATCATCGTCGTCGCGCTGCTCATCTCGTTCCTGCTTCGGACCTTCGTCATCCAGACCTTCTACATCCCGTCGGGCTCCATGGAACCCACCCTGATGATCGGTGACCGGATCATCGTCTCGAAGCTCAGCGTGACCTGGGGAACGATTCACCGCGGTGACATCATCGTCTTCAAGCACCCACCAGCCGAGCACTGCGGTGAGCCCGTCACCGATCTGGTGAAGCGGGTGATCGGGCTGCCGGGCAACCATCTGACCTCGCGCGGCAACACCATCTACGTGAACGGCAAGCCCCTGGACCAGACGTGGTCGCACGTCGAGCCGCTAGGCACGCCGATCGGGAACGTGACCGTGCCGGCCAACTCCTACTTCGTCATGGGCGACAACCAGCCCGACTCCTGCGATAGCCGCTTCTGGGGGTTCGTGCCCCGCCACGACATCATCGGCAAGGCTTTCCTGCGAATCTGGCCGCTTTCGCGCTTCGGCTTCCTCTAGGAGATTTTTCGCCCCGGCCCCTACAATGGAGCCGTGCTCTCACTCAGCCCGATCAAGATCGTGGTGATCGTCGCCGTGATCCTGCTCCTGCTCGGTCCGGACAAGCTGCCCGAGGTCGCCCGCAAGCTGGGCCAGAGCTGGCGGGCGCTGCGCCAGCTCCAGGAGCGCATTGAGTCCGAAGTCCGCGAGGCGGTACCCGACCTGCCCAGCGCGGCCGACATCGCGCGCATCGCACGCAGTCCGGTGAACCTTCTCAACGAGCTGGCCAATCGGGTGGACGAGCGCGCGACGCCGTCGGCGGGCGCCGCGGTGCACGACGTCACCGCGGCCACGGCGTCACCGTCCGCCTTCTCGACGCCGCCACCCTCCCCGGCGCGCCACGGCCCGGTGAGCCCGGGCATCCTCCCGCCCGACGAGCGCACGCCACCGGCGAACGACGCCCCCCTCGTCGATCCCTCCCTCAACTAGCCCGACGTGTCGAACTTCCGCAAAGCCGCCAGCGGGATGACGCTGGCCGAACACCTCGCCGAGGCGCGACGACGCTTCCTGCAGTCGGGCGCGGCCGTGATCGTGCTGGGCATTGTCGCCTTCATCGTCTACCCCCAGATACTGCGCTTCCTCCAGGGTCCCTACTGCCGCGCCACGCCACGCCACTGCTCCTTCCTCGTCACCAACCCGCTCGACGGGCTCAACCTGCGCGTCCAGATCGCCCTGTTCGGCGGGGTGCTGTTCGCGTCGCCGCTGATCCTCTGGCACGTCTGGCGCTTCATCACGCCCGGCCTGAAGGCGAAGGAGCGTCGCTACGCCATTCCCTTCGTCGTGGCGACCGTCCTGTTCTTCGCGGGTGGCGTCGTCGTGGCCTACTTCAGCTTCGACAACGCCATCGCGTGGCTCCAGTCGATCGGCGGCCATTCGCTCGTGTCGTACTACAACCCCAACCAGTACCTGAGCCTGTTCATGCTGATGATGTTCATCTTCGGCGTGGCCTTCGAGTTCCCGGTGATCCTCGTCGCGCTGGAGCTGGCCCGACTGGTGACGCCCGCCCAGCTCCTGCGAACCTGGCGCTACGCCCTCATCGTGATCACGATCTTCGCCGCGATCTTCACGCCGAGCGGTGATCCACTGTCCATGCTGGCCCTCGGCATCCCGCTCACGCTCTTCTACTTCCTCGCCATCGGGGTGGGTCGGTTGCTCCACCGGTGAGCGGCGCGTCACGACGCGAGCGCTTTCTCGCGGGCCTCGGTTTCGGTCTCGATGACTTCCAGACCCGGGCGCTGGACGCCCTCGACGACGACGTCAACGTCCTGGTGTCAGCCCCGACCGGCTCCGGCAAGACCCTCGTCGCCGACTACGCCATCGCCCGGGCCCTGGAGGAGGGCCACCGCGCTTTCTACACCACCCCGCTCAAGGCGCTCTCCAACCAGAAATTCCACGAGCTGGGCCGTCTCTTCGGCGTCGAGCGTGTTGGCCTGTTGACGGGCGACACCTCCGTGCAGCGCGACGCGCCGGTGGTCGTGATGACCACCGAGGTCTTGCGCAACATGCTGCTGACGCGTTCGGACCAGATCGCTCAGCTGGGTCTCGTCATCCTCGACGAGGTGCACTACCTCCAGGACCCCTTTCGCGGGGGGGTGTGGGAGGAGGTGCTCATCCTCTCACCGGCGCACGTGCGCTTCGTGGCGCTCTCGGCGACGGTGGGCAACGCCGAGTTCGTGGGGGAGTGGTTGAGCGCGGTGCGCGGGGCGACGCGCGTGATCGTCGAGACCGAGCGCCCGATCACCCTGCACCACCACGTCGCCGTGGTGCGCCGGGGCCAGAGCGACGCGGAGGTCCTCGACCTTTTGGCGCACGATCGACCGTCCGACGAGGCGCGGCGTATCGACAACCTCGTACGGGCCACTCGCCGCTTCCGTCCCGGGCCCCGCTGGCAGGGCCGAACGTCGACGCCCCCGGCACGTCTCCTCGAAACCGGCGCGGCTCCCCGTCCCGCATGACCTGCGCGGTGGGTCCTTCCGGCTTCAGGTCGACCAGTTTCGGTTCATACACCTTGCCGTCGTCA
>JAJZYE010000067.1 GCA_021806055.1 Actinomycetes bacterium
CGCCTCACGCTCCCCGCCGTAGCGCGACGGGCCGGCGCCGGTAGAGTCGCCACGTGAACGAACTCACCACCTCCGTAGCACTCCCACTCGCCGAGGCCGCGCAGCGCGTTCGCGACGCCCTGGCCGAACACGGCTTCGGCGTCCTGACCGAGATCGACGTGGCGCGCGTCTTTCACGACAAGCTGGACGTCGAGCGCACGCCGCTCACCATCCTGGGCGCGTGCAATCCCGTCATGGCCCACAGTGCCCTCGAGCGCGACGCCGCCGCCGCGCTCAACCTCCCGTGCAACGTCGTACTCGACGAATCGACACCGGGTGTGACCCGCGTGTCGATTGCCGATCCCACCGCCATGCTGCCCGGTCGAGAGCTGGCCGACCTCACCGAGGGCGCCCGAGCGAAGTTACGTGACGTCATCCGCTCACTGGAAGCCGCTACCGCGGGCTCGTAGGCACGGTCCGTGCGTCACGACGGCCCCGACCCGCGCGGTAGCGTAGGGACAGTCGCACCCGATCTACCGCCACCTCGCGCGTGTCGCCGTCAACCAACGGAGAACAGCCATGGATACCAGTCTGTACCGCCAGATCAACACGTTCGCGATCCACACGGCGTGGGCCCACTCGTTCATGGCCTTCGCCGCGGTCTACGGGGTCGGCGTCTTCGCCCTGCTGGTGCTCGCGGGCTGGTGGTACGCGCGATTCAGCTCCGACGCCATCCACAGCGTCGCCGCGACCGGGTGGGCGGCCCTCGCCGTGTTCGTCGCCTTCGGAGTCAACCAACCGATCGTGAACGCCGTCGCTCGGCCCCGCCCGTTCCTCAAGGTACCCGGGGCCGAGGTACTCGTCGCCCGGTCCACCGACTACTCCTTTCCGTCCGATCACGCCGTCGTGGCCGGCGCCGCCACGATGGGACTCTGGATCGCCGCCGCCTACGGGCCCCGGGCGCTGCGCTGGCTCGCCGGGCTGTCGACCTTCCTCGCCCTGTTCATCGCCTTCGCCCGCGTGTACGTCGGGGTGCACTACCCGGGGGACGTGGCAGCGGGTCTCCTCATAGGGGCTGCGGTCACGACCGTGGGGTGGTTCCTGCTGCGACGGATCGGCGTCGCCATCGCGCGCGCCGTGTCCCAACGTGACGCCCTGCGGCCCCTGGTCGTGGCGAACACGAGGTCCTAAGTCGATGACTGCCCCGCACGACGACCGACCAGACGGCGCCCCGGCGGTCGACGCCGCGGCGCCCGCCGCCGGCACGCCCCGCCCACGACGAGGGTCCTGGGTGACGTTCTACGTCCTCCTCGCCGTCGCGGCGATCGTCACCGGCTCACTGCTCGCCCTGGTCATCCACCGTCACCAGTCATCGGCGAGCCCCGTCCTTCGCCCCTCGGGGCTGCCGGCTGCGGTCTCGACCGCCACCGCGAATCTCATGGCCCTCTCCCCCGTACCCACTCACCATGCGCCGGGCTTCACCCTCACCGACCAGAAGAACCACACCCTGTCCCTCTCACAGTTTCGCGGACGAGCCGTCGTCCTCGAGTTCATGGACCCCCACTGCGTCGACATCTGCCCCATCGTCTCCCAGGAGTTCATCGACGCCAATCGCGATCTCGGCTCGCTCTCGTCGCGCGTCGCGTTCATCGCCGTGAACGTCAACCAGTACTTCCCCAGCGTGGCCAGCATGGCCGCCTTCACTCGCGAACACCAGCTCAACACCATCGCGTCGTGGCACTTCTTCACCGGGCCCACTCCCCTCCTGCAGCGGGTGTGGCACGACTACGGGATCACCGTGGAGGCCCCCAACCCCAAGGCCGACATCGTGCACACGTCGCTCGTGTACTTCATCGACCCGCACGGCAACGAGCGCTACATCGCCTCACCCCAGGTGGACCACACCGCGGCCGGAGCCGCCTTCCTCCCCGCACCCTCTCTCGCGGCGTGGGGCCAGGGCATCGCCCAGGTCGCGGCCAGCCTCGTGCGCTGACCAGCGAGTCCGCGACCGTCGACGGCCGCGTCGTGAGGTGCTGACACCCGCGGCACGGGTCGACCCGCCGAACAGCACACCACTCATCCCCGCCCGCCGGACGGGCCGCACCTCGCCGCACCTCGCCGCACCTCGATGTCACCACCAACCACCACACCCGCGAACTGGTGCCCCGGCCAGTACTCGTTAGGAAATACAATAATTAGAGTATGAAAGTATCGAGTGACGGGGCCACGACGCGCGTCACCACCGAGGACGTCATCGACGCCGTGGTGTCGGCCAGCCGCGCGCTGGTGGGTGTCGCCGCACGATCGATCGCGGCGACGGGCGAGGACGTCACCGTGGTGCAGTACCGCACACTGGTCGTCCTCGCGTCGCGGGGGCCCCAGAGCCTGGGCGGACTAGCGACACTCGTGGGCGTCACACCCGCGACGGCGACGCGAATGTGTGACCGGCTCGTACGCAAGCACCTCATCACCCGTCATACGCAACGAGGTGATCGACGACAGATCCGGGTCTCGCTCTCACCGCGGGGGCGCCAGATGGTGGATGCCGCGACCGAGTTCCGACGACGCGAGATCCGTCGCATCATCGCCACCATTGCGCCCGACGAGCAGGGACTGCTCGTACGTGCCCTCACCGACTTCGCCCGAGCCGCCGGCGAGATGAGTGACGAGCAGTGGCTCTCGGACTGGGACGTGTAGGTGATCGCCACCGTGCAACGTCGGGTCGCGCAGCTTCGCCAGTCCCTGTTGCCGCTGCGATCGCTGGTGTCGCACTGGTTCGTGACCACCAGTTACGTCCGCAAGTGGCTCGTCCTCGGGATGATGATTGGTGTCATCGCGGGGCTCGGGGCGGTGGTCTTCTACGCGACACTGACCTTCTGCACTCACCTCTTCCTCGGCGTGCTCGGCGGCTACCGCCCGCCGACACCCGCCGGCGAGGGGAACTTCCTCGGCACCACTCACTTCACGCGCCCGTGGGCGATCCCCCTGGTTACGGGGTTCGGTGCGTTGCTCGCGGGAATCCTCGTCTTCTCGGTGGCTCCCGACGCCGAGGGCCACGGCACCGACGCCGCGATCTCGGCGGTCCACCACGATCCACGCGGCATTCGCCTGCGCACGGTGGTCGTCAAGATCGTGGCCTCAGCGCTGACCATCGGGTCGGGGGGATCGGGCGGGCGCGAGGGTCCCACCGGTCAGATCAGCGCCGGGTTCGGGTCCCTGTTCGCCCGGCTCTTCGATCTCAGTCCCACCGACGCCCGGATCGCCGTCGCCAGCGGCATTGGCTCGGGCATCGGCTCGATCTTCGGGGCTCCGCTGGGCGGATCCGTGTTGGCCACCGAGATCATGTACCGCGACGACTTCGAGGTGGAGGCCCTCCTGCCGGCGTTCATCGCGTCGACCGTCGGCTACGTCGTCTTCGGCGCGTTTGAGGGCTACCAACCACTCTTCGGCTACGTCGGCAACTACCGGCTCACCGGTGCCGCGCAGCTCGGCTGGTTCGCGGTGATCGGCATCCTGGGTGGACTGGTCGGCCTCGGCTACGCCCGGGGCTTCTACGCCATGGTCGACTGGTTCTCGCGCCTGCGGGTCCCTCGATGGATCCGCCCGGCGATGGGTGGCGTGGTCGTCGGTCTCATCGCCCTGGCCATCCCCGAGGTCATGGGCACCGGCTACGGATGGATCCAGCAGTCGATGGGCCAACGCCTCCTGCAGATCCCCCTGTGGATCGTGATCGCGCTCCCCTTCGCGCGTATCCTGGCGACGGGCTTGTCGATCGGCTCGGGTGGCTCGGGCGGCATCTTCGGCCCCGGCATGGTGATCGGGGCTTTCCTCGGGGCCGCGGTGTGGCGCGTGTTCGAGCCCCTCACCCTCGGCCTCGGCCACGACCCCGCCCCCTACGTCATCGTCGCGATGATGGCCTGCTTCGGGAGCATCTCGCGCGCGCCGCTCGCCGTGATGCTGATGGTGGCCGAGATGACCGGGACCCTGACCCTGATCGTCCCGGCCATGGTCGCCGTGGGACTCGCGACGCTCATCGTCACGCGCACCGATGCCACCATCTACCGCAGCCAGCTGCGCAACCGTGCCGAGTCGCCGGCGCACCGCATCCTCGCCGGGCTCCCCCTGCTCGCCGTCACCGACGTGCAGCACGCCATGGCGCGGCCCCGCGTCGTAGCCACGACCCACGACACCGTCAGCCTGGTCAACCAGTCACTCGACGACTCGCGGGTCGCCGGCGCGCCGGTCGTCGACGGCGAGGGACGCTACGTGGGGGTGGTCACCCGCGCCGCGCTCGAGTCGCAGGCGCCCGACACCACGATCGCCGACGTGCCCACCACCGTCGTGACACCCCTGCACGACCTCAACCACCTCGACCAGGCCCTCGACACCCTCATGACCTCGGCGACCTCGTGGCTGCCCGTGGTCGATCAGAACCGCCGCCTGGTGGGGACGCTCTCCATCTCGGACCTCGTGCGGGGCTACCGCATCGCCCTGCAGTCGACCCTGCGCCGCCTGAGTGCCGTCACCAGTGACGGGCAGCGCGAGATCGTCGTGGCGGCCGGCTCGACCCTCGACGGCGAGCCCGTTCGCGGGGACGTGCCGCACGGCATCCTCATCACGTCCATCGAGCGCGGCCTGGACGTCATCCAGCCGACCGGCGACACGATCGTGCGCGCCGGTGACCGGCTATCCGCGCTGGGCTCGACGGCCGCCCTCGACCAGCTCCAGGCCGTGGCGTCCCCCTCGGCGGACGGTGGGCCAGCCACCGGCCCCTAACGCGCGTCGCTGACGCGCACCCCCAGCTCGTCGAGGAGAGCGCGCACGCGCTGGTCGATGTCGTCGATGATGCGCGCCACCGCCTCGCGCGGCTGCCCCGCCGGGTCGTCGATCGACCAGTCCAGGTAGCGACGTCCGGGAAACACCGGACAGGTCTCCCCACACCCCATGGTGACCACCACGTCGGCCCGCGCCACGAGTCCACCGTCCAGCAGTGTCGGCACCTCCGCAGCGGTGGACAGCCCCCGCTCGGCCAACACCGACGCGACCTCCGCGTTCACTCGACCCGACGGCTCCGAGCCCGCCGAGCGCACGTCCACGCGCCCCCGGGCGTAGTACTCGGTCAGAACCTTGGCGGCGACCGATCGACCAGAGTTGTGCACGCACGCGTACAGCACGACCGGCCGGCGAGTGCCGTCGCGGTCCTCGGGGTCACTCCACACCGTCATCATCGCCCTCCTCGGGTGTCGCGCACGGCTCGCTCGCCGCCATCGTCCGGGTAGAAGCGACGTCGCGCCCAGAGCGCCACGTAAACCAGCCCCACCAGCGCCGGCACTTCGATGAGGGGGCCGACGACGCCCGCGAGCGCCTGGCCCGAGGTGACGCCGAAGGTTCCGATGGCGACGGCGATGGCCAACTCGAAGTTGTTGCCGGCGGCGGTGAAAGCCAGCGTGGCGCTGCGCGCGTAGGGCAGGTGCAGCCACGTTCCCCACGCGAAGGAGCTCGACCACATGATCGCGAAGTAGCACAGCAGTGGCAGGGCGATCCGCGCGACGTCCAGGGGCTGGTGCGTGATGGCGTCGCCCTGGAGGGCGAACAACAGCACGATCGTGAACAGCAGACCGTAGAGGGCGAAGGGGCTCAGCCGTGGCAGCAGCGTCCCCTCGTACCACGCGCGACCGCGACGACGTTCACCGACGAGGCGCGTCAGGAAGCCGAGGACCAGCGGGATCCCCAGGAAGATCAGCACGCTGCGCGCGATTGACCACATCGACACCTGCACCGCCGACGTGGACAGGCCCAGCCATCGCGGTAGCAACTCCAGGTAGAAGTATCCCAGACCCGCGTAGGCCACGATCTGGAAGAGGGAGTTGATCGCCACCAGCATCGCCGCAGCGGTGTCGTCGCCGCAGGCGAGATCGTTCCAGATCAGCACCATGGCGATACAACGAGCCAGACCGACCAGGATCAGCCCCGTACGGTACGCGGGGAGATCACCCAGGAAGATCCAGGCCAGCGCGAACATCACCGCGGGACCCACCACCCAGTTGAACACCAGCGACGACACCAGCAGGCGCCGATCGGTGGCCACCCGGTTCATCTCGCCGTAGCGAACCTTGGCCAGCACCGGGTACAGCATGATCAGCAGCCCGATCGCGATCGGCAGGCTCGTGCCGGCCACCTGCACGTGGTCGAGC
>JAJZYE010000068.1 GCA_021806055.1 Actinomycetes bacterium
GGGGACCGGCCGGCTGATCGCGTGCGACGTGTGCGGGGAGCTCGCGCGCTGCGCCGTGTGCGCGCAGGCGGAGCAGGACCTGGACGGCGGGCTGGCCTGCCGCGAACGCCACGAGCCACGGGCGCGTTACTGCCGCCACTGTGGCTCGACGCGTCTGCGCGTGCGTCGGGCGGGCGTGGCAACGCTCGCGCGTGACGTGGCGGCCCAACTGGGCCAGCCGGTGAGCGAGGTGAGCGCGACCAGCGACGCGAGCGCACCGCTCGCGCGGGTCGTGGTCGGCACGACGGCGGTACTGCGGCGGGTCCGGCGCTGCGCGCTCGTGATCGTCGCCGACGTCGACCAGTACCTGCTCGCAATGCGGGCCTCGGCGCGCCGTGACGTGGTGTACGCAGTGGGCGGCGCGGGGCGACTCGTCGGATCGCGTCGTGAGGGCCGGGGGTGGGTGCTGATCCAGACGCGTCGGGGCAACGACCCGGTGCTGGACGCCCTGACGCGCGCCGACTTCGACGCCCTGGTCGACGAGGAGCGGGCCACGGCACGGCTGCTCGGACTGGCCCCCTACGGTGCCGTGGCCGAGGTGACCGGCGAGGGCGCGGCGCAGTTCGTGGCGGGTCTCGCGGGCACGCCCTGGCGGGTCAGTCCCACCCCGGAGGGCTTCGTCGTGCGTGGCACCGACCCCGAGCAGTTGGGCCGCGCCCTGCGAGTGCTGGCGCGTCCCACCGGGCGCGTGCGCGTGGCACTGCGGTAGTCCCGGTAGCGTGGCGACGTGAGTGTGTTACCGATTCGGGTCTACGGCGACCCGGTGCTGAATCAGGCGACGACGGACATCGACACGATCGACGGTCGCGTGGCGGCACTGGCTGATTCGATGATCGCCACCATGTACGACGCGCCGGGGGTGGGACTGGCGGCCAACCAGATCGGCGTCCAGAAGAGGCTCTTCGTCTACGACAAGGGCGACGGCCCAGTGGTGGTGGTCAACGCGCGCATCGTGGAGAGCGACGGTGAATGGACCTACGAGGAGGGCTGCCTCTCGGTACCGGGTCTGAGCTGGGAGATCACGCGTGCCAACGCGGTCCACCTGGTGGGGTACGACCTGGACGGTAACGAGATCAGCGTGGAGGCCGACGAGTTCGAGGGCCGGATCTTCCAACACGAGATCGATCACCTCGATGGGGTGTTGCTGGTCGAGCGCCTGGACGAGGACCAGCGGCGGGCGGCGCGCAAGCTCTTGCGTCGGCGTCGCGTGGAGGTGGGCGCGCACGACCCGGACGGCCTGGGCCGTTTGCTCGAGTCCTAGATGCGCCTCGCGTTCCTCGGCACGCCCGAGGCGGCGGTGGTGGTGTTGAACGCGTTGCTCGACGTCGGCCACGACGTCGCGGTGGTCGTGACGCGTCCCGACCGGCGTCGGGGCCGTGGCCCCGCGGTCACCCCGAGCCCGGTGGCGCGCGCGGCGCACGAGCGAGGTCTGGCGGTCGTGCACCGCGTGGCCGACATCCAGGGCCACGACGTGGACCGCGGTGTGGTCGTGGCCTACGGGGCGATGATCCCGGCGTCGGTCCTGGCTCGCACGCCGATGCTGAACGTGCACTTCTCGCTCCTGCCGCGCTGGCGGGGTGCGGCGCCCGTCGAGCGGGCCATCCTGGCCGGTGACGCGGTGACGGGCGTGAGCATCATGACCCTGGAGGCGACCCTCGACACGGGCCCGGTGCACCTCGAGCGACGGGTGGCGCTGGACACCCGGACCGTGAGCGAGCTGACCGACGAGCTGGCGCACGTCGGGGCCCAGGCGCTGCTCGACGTCCTCGCGTCGACGGACCTGCTGGGGTCGCCGGCCCCACAGGTGGGCCCGGCGACGTACGCCGAGAAGGTCACGAGCGAGACGCTGCACCTCACGCCCTCGATGTCGAGCGAGCTGCTCGCGCGCACGGTGCGCCTGGAGCGTGCGTACCTCCTCGTTGGCGGACGGCGTCTCGCGGTGCGCCGGGCGCACGTGGTGGCGGTACCGGAGGGCGCGGCGTCGATCGTGACGCGCCTGGGCGACGACGTCGTCGCGGTGGGCCAGCGCGCCGCGCTGGCCCTCGACGAGGTACGACCCGAGGGGTCACGGTCGATGTCGGGTGTCGCGTGGTGGGCGGGCGCGCGGTGGAGTGAGCCGCCACGTTGGGCGTAGCAGCGACGCGCCCTAGGCTGAGTGCGTGACGTCGATCAGTGCCGGCCCCGCGGGGCAGTTGCGCATCGCCCCGTCGATCCTGTCGGCGGATTTTGGCTTCCTCGCCGACGCGGTGCGCGCGGTCGACGCCGAGACGGACTGGCTGCACCTGGACGTGATGGACGGTCACTTCGTACCCAACGTGACGATCGGCCCGCCCGTCGTGCACTCCCTACGCCGCTACAGCGAACGCGTCTTCGACTGCCACCTCATGATGGCCGAGCCGGGTCGCTACCTCGAGTCCTTCGCGGCGGCCGGGGCGACCAGTTGCACGGTGCACGTCGAGGTGGGTGACACGGCCGCCCTGGTGCGCCAGGCGCGCCAGGTGGGGCTGCGCGTGGGTCTGGCCGCGAATCCCGACACCCCGTACGAGGCGGTGGCGCCCTTCCTCGGGTCGATTGATCTTCTCCTGTTGATGACGGTGTTCCCGGGTTTCGCCGGGCAGTCGTTTCTGCCCGAGGTCATGGCCAAGGTGGCGACCGCACGCGACGAGATCGACCGGCGTCACCTCTCGGTCGACCTCGAGGTGGACGGCGGTATCGACGAGACGACGGCGCCGATCGCCACGCGCGCCGGCGCCAACGTGCTCGTGGCCGGTTCGGCAATCTTCGCCCGCGACGACGCCCGCGACGCCGCGCACCGCCTGCGCGAGGCGGCGCTGGAGGGCCTGTCGTGACCGCGGACGTGGCGGCCCTCATGGAGATGGCGATCGAAGAAGGGGAGAAGGCCCGCTACCACGCACCTCCCAATCCGTGGGTCGGGGCTCTGGTCGTGGCGCGTGACGGGCGCGTGCTGGCGCGGGGGCACACGCAGGTTCCCGGAGAGGCCCACGCCGAGATCGACGCCCTGCGTCGCGCCGGCGATCGGGCTCGCGGTGCCACCCTGGTCGTGACCCTCGAACCCTGCGCGCACCACGGTCGTACCGGACCGTGCACCGAGGCGATCATCGAGGCGGGAATCGAGCGGGTCGTCGTCGGTGTGGCTGACCCCGACGCGCGCGTCGCCGGACGCGGTCTCGCCCGCCTGCGCGAGGCGGGTCTGGAGGTGACCGTGGACGTCGCGGCGCCGGCGGTGCGTGAGCAGCTCGGCGCCTACCTGTGGCACCGCGCCACGGGGCGGCCGTACGTGGTGGCCAAGGTGGCGGCCACGCTCGACGGTGTGGTCGCGATGGCCGACGGCACGAGCCAGTGGATCACGAGTGAGCCGGCCCGACGTGACGCGCACGTTCTGCGCGCGCAGAGTCAGGCCATCGTCGTGGGTGCGGGTACCGTGCGCGTCGACAATCCACGACTGACGGCGCGACTGGGTGACATCGTGCTCGAGCCACTGCGGGTGGTGCTCGGCCACGCGCCGGCGTCGGCCCGCGTGCGCCCGTGTCTCGAGCACCAGGGCGACCTGGGCGCCCTGCTCGACGAGCTGGGCCAGTTGGACGTTGTCCAGGTGCTGGTCGAGGGTGGGCCGCGCACCGTCAGCGCGTTCCTCGACGCGCGGCTGGTGAATCGAGTGGTGTGGTACGCGGCGCCGGCGTTCGCCGGGTCGCGCGAGACGACCGGGGCACTGGCCGACCTGACGACCACCACGCTGGCGGCCCTGCGGCGGGGTCGGGTCGTCGACGTGCGCCAAATCGGCGATGATGTACGAGTGGATGTGGAGGTCTGATGGCACTAGCGACGATCGAAGAGGCCCTCGCGGCCCTGCGGCGCGGCTCCATGGTGGTGGTCGTGGACGACGAGGACCGCGAGAACGAGGGCGACCTGATCATGGCCGCCGAGGACGTCACGACTGAGACGATGGCCTTCTTCCTCGAGCACACCTCGGGCGTCTTCTGCGTGCCGCTGGAGAGTGAGCGAGCGGACCAGCTGGAGTTGCCGTTGATGGTGGTGGACAACACCGAGGCGCAGCGCACCGCCTTCACCGTGACGGTGGACTACCGTCACGACACGACCACCGGTATCTCCGCGCACGACCGGGCGGCGACGGTGCGCGCGCTGATCGACCCGGCCACGCGGCCCACCGACCTCAGCCGACCGGGACACATCTTCCCGCTGCGCTATCGCCCGGGGGGCGTTCTGAAGCGGGCCGGTCACACCGAGGCCACGGTCGACCTGTGCCGTCTCGCTGGGAAGTTCCCGTCCGGGGTGCTGTGCGAGATCGTGACCGCCGACAAGTCCGGCATGGCCCGACTGCCCGAGTTGGCGGCGTTCGCCGAGCACCACGGACTGCCCCTCATCTCGATCGCGGACCTCATTCGCTATCGGCGTCGCCACGAGAAGCTGGTCCGTCGCGTGGCGCAGTCGGCGTTGCCGACGGAGCACGGCGTGTTCCAGGCGGTGGTGTTCGAGTCGGTCCTCGACGGCGAGCAGCACCTGGCCCTGGTCTACGGTGAGCTGGGCGACGGCCACGAGGTCCTGGTGCGGGTGCACTCCGAGTGCCTGACCGGCGACGTCATGGGATCGCTGCGTTGCGACTGCGGCCCCCAGCTGCACACCGCGATGGCCAAGATCGCCGCGGAGGGCGCGGGAGTGGTCGTGTACCTGCGTGGTCACGAGGGACGCGGTATCGGCCTGGGCCACAAGATTCGGGCCTACGCGCTCCAGGAGGAGGGTCGTGACACGGTGGACGCCAACGTGGAGCTGGGTCTGCCGGTGGACTCGCGCGAGTACGGCATTGGAGCGCAGATCCTGGTTGATCTCGGTGTCAGGTCGATGCGACTGATGACCAACAACCCGGCCAAGTACGGCGGGCTGGAGGGGTTCGGGCTGAACATCGTGGAGCGGGTGGCCATCGAGAGCCATCCCACGTCGTTCAATATCGACTACCTGCGCACGAAGCGTGAGCGGATGGGCCACCTGCTCGGGGGACTCGATGACGTCGACGACTGACACCGCGTTCGACGAGGACGCGGCGCGCGAGGTGCGCGCCCGTGTGGGTACCTATTTGGAGGGGGACCACGAGGGGCGTGGTCGGCGCGTGGCGCTGGCGTGCGCGCGCTTCAACGGCGGTGTGACGCTGCGGCTGGTGCAGGGGGCACTCGCGCGCCTCGACGAGGCCGGGGTGGACCGCGCCGACGTGACGCTGGCGTGGGCGCCGGGTGCGTTCGAGCTGCCGGTGCTGGCTCGGGCGTTGATCGCGTCGTCGCGACGAGTGGATGCTGTCGTGGCGCTGGGCGCGGTGATCCGCGGTGAGACCGGCCACTACGATTTCGTGGCGGGGGAGTGCGCTCGCGGACTCCAGGAGGTGCAGCTCGCCACGGGCGTACCGGTGGTCTTCGGGGTTCTCACCACCGAGACCGTGGACCAGGCGCTAGAGCGCTCCGCGCCCGACGAGACCAACAAGGGTGCCGAAGCGGTGACGACGGCCTTGGAGATGGCGTCGCTGCTGACGTTGATCGGCGCCGAACGTCACTCGTGATCGAGGGTGTCGTCGAGGAGTTCGACGCGTACCGCGGGGTGGGCGTCGTGCGCGCACGCGGAGGCGAGCGACTCTTCTTTCATTGCGTGGAGATCGCCGACGGTAGCCGCAGTATCGACGTCGGCACACCGGTGCGGGCGCGTCGTGCGGCCGGGCAACGCGGTGACGACGAGGCGCGCGTGGTCACGGCGCAGTCCGCGGACGTTGTAGTTTAGGTCCTCTATGGCCGTACTGGGGGGTAACAGGTTCGCGGTGTGGCGCATCACGCGTCGGCGTCCTCTCGGGCGTGGCCGAGAGGGGCGCTCGTGACGTCGAGCGCGCCCTCGACCGCGCCCCTACTGGCCCTCGAGGGCGTGTCGGTACGCTTCGGGGGCCTCCAGGCCCTGCGCGACGTGTCGTTCGCCGTGTCCCCGGGCGAGATCGTGGGGCTCATCGGACCCAACGGGGCCGGCAAGACCACGGCCTTCAACGTCGCCTGC
>JAJZYE010000069.1 GCA_021806055.1 Actinomycetes bacterium
CACGAGCGACGCGTCGAGCCGGGGCTCACTGGGGTCGAGAGGTGACACCCAGCACCCCGCGCTCACCAGCGCGAGGAAGTGGCGCGCGAACGTCAGGGGGTCGCCGATCAGGAGTCCGACGCGCTCGGGCACGATCGCGTCGGACCAGCCCGCCGCCGTGGCGAGAAGGTCGCCGTAGGTGACGCGACGTTCGGAACGCGCGTCCAACAGGTAGGGAGCCGTCGGACGTCGAGCCCGCTCGCCGATCAGCGCCGCCAGTGACGGCCAGGGCGCCGTCGGTGGTCCGGACTCGTGCGCCGGCTCCATCAGTACATCATCCGAGGATCGCGGTAGTGCTTGAACTCGAGCAGGTTGTCGGAGGGATCGATGAGCACCACCGTACGGTGGGCCTCCACCAGCCCCTCGAATCGCCACTGCACGTCACGGTAGAGCGGGACGGCGCGCTGCTCGCACAGTGCCAATAGCGCGTCGAAGTCCTCGGACGCGCGAAAAGTCACGCCGAAGTGCCGCGGGTACAGCGCCACGGCGTCGCGAGGGGGCCGCACCGCCGGCGGGCTAGTGAGGTGGCACACCACCTGGTCACCGAAGAAGTCGATCGTCACGCGATCGTCGTAGCGTCGCGCCAGCTTGCAGCCCAGGAGTCCGACGTAGAACGACACGGTGGCGTCCAGGTCGTACGCGGGAATCGCGAGATGAAACGCGTCGTGCGACTCTCTCATGCGCGTTCGTGAAGCCACTGCACGGCACTGGGCTCGAGGTCCAGCAACGTCTCACTGCGCAGGCCGAGACGAATCGTCTCGAGGCTGATGGCGTCGTCCGCGGCGATGTTGCCCAAGTTCACGTTAGGACCGATACGCCGCACGAAGTAGCTCTGCAGGTCAAGTGAGGGCGCCTCGAAGAGAAGGCGACCGACGTCGATACCGCTGGTCAGGATCTCCTCGATCAGCCCGAAGCGCAATTCGCCGTTCGCACGACAGATGCCGCTATGACCACTCTCGCGTGTCTCGAGGGTGACCAGGACGGCACCCGCCTCGAGGTCGTCACGGATGTAGTCGATCCACCGGTTCGGCGCCATCGTCTCCGAGCGTTCCTGGTCCTTCGAGCCCACCTCCGAGATCACACGGAAGTCCTGACTCAGTGCATCTACGTAGCCGGCCTTGGCGGCATCACTGAGGTCGATGGTCCCATTGGACACTTCGACGAATTGACACCCGTAGTGGTGACACATGAAGCGAAAATCATCGAACTTCTCCTGGAGGAGATACTTCTCAAAAAGCGTGCCACCAAAGTAGAAGTCAACCCCCTCTTCCCGAAGGATAGTGATCTTCTTCTCCAGATCCTTCGCGACAACCGACGTACCCCACCCGAACTTTATGAAGTCGATGTACTGACAATTACTCCTGATCAAGTCGGTGAAGTACGTTAACGGTGCTCCACGGTCTATGACCATTGTCAAGCCACTCTCACGGGGCTTATCTTCGTGTTCTGGAAGATTCAAGTAGTTCAGGTTCATCGCATCACCAACAATCCTTATTATCGTAATTAGTACCCAGTCACGTCACCACTCTCGTGTCCGAAGATTAACTCCACGCTCTGGCGGCAACCTTCGGAGAGTCTGAGAAGTGACTGTGAATCCGCCCAGGGCCACGTCCGCACCCGTGGCCGCGGGTCTCACCAGGTCGACGGCAGCTTCTGCGCGATCGCTCCCGCGATGACCCGATAACCCGCGTCATCCGGGTGGTCGTCGGGCCCCCACGGGTACGTGTGGCACATCCAGGTCCACGCGCACGCGCGCGCCACGTCGGTGGGCACCACCCGTCCGTCGGGCAGCCGCGTCGGCGTCAGGTTGTCGCTCTCGAACGCGCCCGGCACGTTGGCACTGGGGATGTCGTGCGCCGCGTACGCCGCGGCGAGTGTCGCGTTCAGCTCACTCATCACCCGCAACGTCAGTGCGGCCTGCGCGGGGCTGCTCTCGCGACGCAGGTAGTCCGCGAGGAAGGGATCGCCGTAGAGCACACCGACGAAGTGCACGTGCGGCCCCGCCGCCGCGCGCAGTTCGTTCAGGACCGCCGGCATGTCCGCGCGCACCCCGGCCAGACCCGCGTCGGCGCACGCCAGGTCCACGAGCGGCGTGGTCAGGCAGGGCCGTACGTCATTGAATCCCAGGTCGATCGTCACGAGGCCCGTCGCCGTGGCGTGGGCGCGAAGGAACGCCGTCGCCACGAGCATCTGCCGATTGGGCAGGGTGTAGCAGTGGTCGCCGGCCCCGAGCATCGACACCACGGTCTCGCCAGGGCACCCCACTTGGCGCATGGTCAGTCGTACGCCCTTGGCGTCCTCGATCGCCACCAGGTCATTGGCGTATCCCCGGTCCGTACGCGCACCGTTGTGGTGCGGGATGCCGGTCGGCTGGAAGCCCAGTGACGACGACGCCCCCACCACCAGGTAGAACCCCGTGGTGGACCCGACACCCGCCGCCCGCAGTACCTCACCGCGCAGGGCCAACCCCGTCACCAGCGCCAGGACCACGACGGCCGCCGTCCACCGACTGCGGCGCCGGTTCCTCGCGTGACGCGCCGGTCGCGTACGCCACGACAGGCGCTGGGCTAGCACTGGCAACGCGCGCGTGCGCGCCGCTGACCACGGCGGGCGCGCATCCACCTCGTTGGCGATCCACTCTCCATGGGGGCGCTGTCCGGATTCGAACCGAAGTAGAGGGTCGTGACAACCCCGCCTCACCACTCGGCCACAGCGCCTGCGCCACCCAGCCTAGGGGACGAGTCGCACCACAGTCGATCGCCCGCCTCGCACCAACGATGCCGCGACGAGCGCACGCGACGACGATGATCCCACCGCAGCACGTCGCGTCACAGGTCACACGTCGCGAGAAATCTCTTCTCGCCCGACAGCCGCTCGTCGCCGCACCCGTCAAGGTGACCAAGGTCCCCGGTTCGCGACCGGACCTCGTCCGACCACGCTCCTACGCTGGGGGCAATGTCGTTTCCCGATGCCCGGCTGGGCGACCGCTACGACGCTGTCCACGGGCGAGTCCTGATGTCCGGCGTCCACGCTCTGGTACGCCTCCCCCTCGATCAGCGCCGCGCCGACGCCGCGGCGGGACTGCGCACCGCTGGCTACATCACCGGCTACCCCGGCTCACCCCTCGCCGGCTACGACCTCGAGCTGAGCCGCCAGCGCGAGCTGCTGGACACGTGGGGCGTCGTGCACCAGCCCGGGCTGAACGAGGAGCTGGCCGCCACCGCGATCGCGGGCAGCCAGCTCGCGCTGCTCCAGCCCGACCGCACGGTCGACGGGGTCTCGTCCTACTGGTACGGCAAGTCCCCCGGGCTGGACCGCGCGGGAGACGCCATTCGCCACGGCAACCTCATGGGCACGGGACCGACCGGGGGCGTGCTGGTCCTCGTCGGTGACGACCCCCAGGCAAAGTCCTCGAGCGTCCCGTCCACCAGCGAGCCCACGCTCTTCGCCCTCGGGCTGCCGATCCTCTCACCCGCCGACCCCCAGGACCTCCTCGATCTCGGCCTGCACGGCGTCGCCCTCTCACGGGCCTCGGGGCTGTGGGTCGGCGTGCGAATCCCGGCGTCGGTGGCCGACGCGTCCCAGAGCGTCCTCGTCGACGCCGACCGGCTCACCCGGCGTGCTCCCGAGCGAGAGATCGACGGCGTGGCGTTCACCCACCGCGTCACCGCCCAGCTCCTCGGGGCCACCCTGATCGAGTTGGAGCGTTCGCTCTACGGCTCACGTCTGGAGATGGCGCGTCGCTACGCGGCCCTGAACGGCCTCGATCGCGTGACCGCCCACGGTGCACGCGACGTGGTGGGCATCATGGCGGCCGGGCCGGCGTACCGGGCGGTCGAGCACGCGCTGCGCCGCGCCGGGCTCGACGAGCGAGACCTCGCCGACGCGGGCGTTCGGCTCGTGAAGGTCGCGGTGCCCCACCCGCTCAACGAGGTGCTCGTACGCGAGTTCGCCCGCGACCTGCACGAGGTCATCGTCGTCGAGGACAAGCGTGGTTTCCTCGAAAACCTGGTGAAGGCGGCCCTCTACGGCGTCACGAACGCGCCGCGCGTGGTGGGCAAGCACGACGAGTCGGGTCGCGAGCTGATCCCCCCGACCGGCGAGGTTGACCCCGACGCCCTCGCGGACGTCCTCGCCTCGCGCATCCTGGCCCAGCGTGAGAACGCCGCCCTGCGCGCCTGGGGCGAGCGCGAGCGCCCGTCGGCGAGCCGCCCACTCCCCCTGGTTCGCGGCGCCTACTTCTGTGCCGGGTGCCCACACAGCACCGCGGTGCGCGTCCCCGACGGCGCGCGGGTCGGCTCGGGCAGCGGCTGCCACGGCCTGGCGATCCAGATGGATCCGCGCCAGGTCGGCACCGTGGTGGGCCGGTTCCAGATGGGCGGCGAAGGCGCCATGTGGAACGGCATGTCGCACTTCATCGACGCCGACCACTTCTTCCAGAACCTCGGCGACGGGACGTTCGCCCACTCCGGCTCGCTCGCACTGCGCGCGTCCGTCGCCTCGGGCGTCAACATCACCTACAAGATCCTGGTCAACTCGGCCGTGGCCATGACCGGCGGCCAGCCCATCGCCGGTGGGCGCGGGCTGGGCGACCTGACGCGACTACTGCTCGCCGAGGGCGTACGGCGCATCATCGTCACCACGGCCAACCCCCGCGACCCGCGCTACGCGGGACTGCCCGACTCCGTCGCGGTCTGGGAACGCCACCGTCTGATCGAGGCCCAGCGACTCCTCGCCACCACCGCAGGGGTGACCGTCGTGATCCACGATCAGGAGTGCGCCACCGACGCGCGCCGCCGGCGCCGGCGCGAAGGTGCCGAGGTGCGCCGTCACGTCGTCATCAACCCCCTAGTCTGCGACGGGTGCGGCGAGTGCGGCGCGCTCTCGAACTGCCTGGCCGTGCGTCCTGTCGACACGCCGTGGGGACGACGCACGCAGATCCACCAAGAGTCGTGCACCCTCGACGGCACGTGCCTGGACGCCGCGTGCCCGGCCTTTCTCACCGTGACCGCAGAGCCCGGACGCCGTCACACCACGGTCAGCGTCGACCCCGCACGCCTCCTCGAGCCCCTTCCCCCGCGCGTACCGCGCGACTTCACCGTACGCGTGACCGGCGTCGGGGGGACCGGCGTCGTGACCCTCGCCCAGGTCCTCGCCTGGGCGGCCCACCTCGAGGGTCGCACCGTGCGCACGATGGATCAGACGGGGATCGCCCAGAAGGGTGGCGCGGTCGTGTCGGACCTTCGCGTGCACGACGAGGACGTCGCCGCGCCGCACCGGCTCGGGGCGGGCGAGTGCGACCTGTACCTCGGCGGTGAACTCCTCGTCGCCGCCGACCCGAAGAACCTGCTCGCCGCGGACGCCGGCCGCACCGTGGCGGTGGTGTCGACGTCGCGCGTGCCCACGGGCCGCCAGGTCGCCGACCCCACCATCGCCTACCCGGACCTCGACGACATCCGCGCGCGCGTCGACGCCACCACGCGCCGCGACGAGAACCGTTGGCTCGACGCGTCCGACCTCTCGCGCCGACTCCTCGGGTCCGACACGTTCGCCAACGTCGTGCTCCTCGGTGTCGCCTACCAGATCGGCGCACTGGCGCTGCGCGCCGCGTCAATCGAGCGCGCCCTTCAGGTGAACGGCGTCGCCGTGGACGCGAACATCACCGCCTTCCGACTCGGCCGGCTCAGCGTGGCCGAACCCGACGCCCCCGAGCTCGCCGGCACCACGTCGCCGCTCACCGCCACGTGGTCGGCTCCGGCGAGCGCGGTGAGCGAGGTCGTCGCCCTCGTCGGGGCGTCGCCGGGAAGTGAGCTCGAGCGACTCGTCACCTCGCGCACCGCGGACCTGGCGCGCTACCAAGATCTCGCCTACGCCCGACGCTACGCCGGCGTCGTCGCCCGCGTGCGACGCGGGGAGTCGCGCGTGCGCGACGACGACGACCCCCTCG
>JAJZYE010000070.1 GCA_021806055.1 Actinomycetes bacterium
GTGAGAGAAGACGCGGTCCTGGCGGCCGCGTTCGCCGATAGCGGCGTCAGCTGAGGAGACGAGATGAGCAAGACCACCACCGACTCGAGTGAGGTCGCGACCCCACCCGACCCACCGAGCGCCCCGTCGCTCCTCGCCCGGGCGCACCTGGGTCAGTCGTGGCGCACGGCGGGAATCCTCATCCCGTTCCTCATCCTCTTCGTCGTGCTGTCGATCTCGAGTTCGGCCTTCCTGCACACCACGAACCTGATCAACATCCTCGACCAGCAGGCCTCCACGCTGTGCATCGCGGCGGCCGGCACGCTGGTCCTGGTCGCGGGCGGCATCGACCTCTCGGTCGGCTCCACCTACGCCTTCGCCGGGGTCACCGCCGGCATGGTGGGCCAGCATCACTCCCTGGTCCTGGCCATCGGTGCGGCCCTGGCGGTCGGCCTGGTCGTCGGACTGGCCAATGGGGTGATCGTCTCGGTGTTCAAGATCAGCCCGTTGATCACCACCCTCGCCATGTCCTACGTCATCCAGGGCATCGCCCTCAAGGTCTCGAGCGGCAACCTGATCCTCACCGGCACGATCCCCGGCTTCACCACGTTCGCGACGGCCCAGTTCCTCGCGGTGCCCAGTGCGGTGTGGATCACCGCGGTCTTCGTGGTGATCCTGGCGCTGCTGTTGTCGCGCACGAACTTCGGCCGCTACGTGGTGGCCGCCGGGGGCAACGCGGAGGCGGCGCGCCTCGCCGGCGTGCGGGTCGGGGGCATCAAGATCACCACCTTCGTGCTCAGCGGGCTCGCCGCCGCGCTGGGCGGGATCATCGACGCCTCGCGCCTGGGCAGCGTCATCGCGTCGAGCGGCGGTGCCGCCCTCTCCTTCACGGTCCTCGCCGGTATCGTCGTGGGCGGCACGTCCATCGCCGGTGGCGAGGGGTCGGGCTGGCGCACCGCGATCGGCGTGCTCTTCATCGCACTCATCGGCAACGGCTTCGACCTGCTCGGGGTGGACCCGAACTGGCAGCAGATCGTGCTGGGACTCATCCTGCTCGTCGCGGTGGGTCTCGACATGTGGGCGCGTCGCGTGCGGCGCTAGAGGACTGACGGCGTCGTGGACGCCGCAGCGAGGAGGAATCATGGGAGTTCACACGTACGGCACCAACTCGGTGGACTGGGAGGCGCGCGTCGACATGGCGCGGCTGCGCGAGGAGCGCCTGGCGCGCCTGCAGGCTGAGCTCGAGCGCTCGGACCTGGGCGCGCTGCTGACCTTCGACTTCCACAACATCCGCTACATGACCGGGACCCACATCGGCACGTGGGCGATGGACAAGCTGATCCGCTTCGCGCTGCTGCCGCGCGGGGGCAAGCCGGTCGTGTGGGACTTCGGCTCGGCGGCGCGTCACCACCAGATCTACAACCCCTGGCTGAGCGGTGTGCAGGTGCTGCCCGACGGCTCGCAGGTGCCCTACGAGGGCGCGCGCGCCGGCATCTCGACGTTGCGCGGCGCGATCCCCCCGGGCGCCGATCGGGCCGGGTCGGTGGCCGAGAAGGTGAGGGAGGTGCTCGCCCAGTACGGGCTCGTGAACGAGCCGATCGGGGTCGACATCATCGAGATGCCCGTGCTCAGCGCCTTCGCCACGGCGGGCATGTCCCTGGTCGACGGCCAGCAGGTGTTCCTGGCCGCGCGCCGGCTCAAGACCAACGACGAGATCGCGCTGCTCACCCAGGCGGCGTCGATGGTGGACGCCGCCTACGAGGAGCTCTACTCGTTCCTCCACGCTGGGGTGCGCGAGAACGAGTGCGTGGCGCTGGTCAACAAGACCCTCTACGACCTCGGCAGCGAGCACGTCGAGGGCGTGAACGCCATCTCGGGCGAGCGGTGCAGCCCGCACCCTCACGTGTACTCCGACCGCCTGATCCGGCCCGGCGACCCGGCGTTCTTCGACATCCTGCACAGCTTCAACGGCTACCGCACGTGCTACTACCGCACTTTCGCCGTCGGCAGCGCCTCGGTTGCCCAGCGCGACGCCTACACCCGGTGCCGCGAGCTGATCGACACCGCGATCGCCATGGTCAAGCCGGGCGTGACCACGGCCGACGTGGTCGCGATCTGGCCCCGGGCCGAGGAGTTCGGCTTCCCCTCCGAGGAGGCGGCCTTCGGGCTCCAGTACGGGCACGGGGTGGGACTGTCGATCTGGGAGCGCCCGATCTTCAGCCGCATGATCTCCTTCGAGCACCCCGAGGTGCTGGAGGAGGGGATGGTGTTCGCCCTCGAGACCTACTGGCCCGCCAAGGACGGCTGGTCTGCGGCGCGTATCGAGGAAGAGGTCGTAGTCACCGCAACGGGTTGCGAGGTCATCACCAAGTTCCCGGCGGAGGAGCTGCTGGTCGCGGGCCAGCGCTACTACGCCGCGGGCGCCACTCTCTCGGACCTGCGCGAGTCCCAGTCGCACCTCAACACGTCGTGGGGTCGCGGCGAGTGAGGCCGTCGTGGGGCCAGCCGACCCCCCGGTAGGATCGAGAGAAGGTAGGGTCCGCGCGCACGGTGACGTGCGCGATCGGCGGGAAGGTGGCAGGATGTCGACCAGCGAGGTGGCGAGTTCGCGCTCGCCCGATCAACGGGTGGCGAGCGACTCGGTGGGAGCGCGCCTGCGCGCGCGCCGCGAGGACCGGGGTGTGTCGCTGCGCCAGTTCGCTCGCCAGCTCGAGGTCTCGGCGTCCTTCATCTCCCAGCTCGAGACCGGTAAGGCGCGACCGTCGGTGGCGACGCTGTACTCGATCTGCGCCGCGTTGGACATGTCGATCGACGAGTTGTTCGCCACGACGACGGCTGATGGTGCGGCGCCCGAGGCGCGCGCGCCCGAGACACCGGCCGGGGGACTGCGCGACGTGCTGCTGCGCTCGTGGGCGGAGGCGGGTGAGGACCGGCCGACCTCGCCGCTGGTCTCCCCCGAGGGGCGCCGCTCGCTGGTGCTGGACTCTGGCGTCACCTGGCAACGCCTGACCGCGACCAACCATCCCCGTTCGGACTTCATGTTCGTGCGCTACGACGTCGGCGGCAGCTCCACGTCCGACGAGCGATTGATTCGCCACGCCGGAACGGAGTACGGCTACGTGATGTCTGGTGTGCTCGAGGTGACCCTCGGCTTCGAGGTCTACCGGATGGCGGCCGGCGACTCCATCTCCTTTAACTCGGAGGTACCGCACCGGCTCCTCAACGTGGGCGACGTGCCGGTGGAGGCCATCTGGTTCGATCTCCACCAGGTCGACGACGGCCGCTAAGTCGCCCGGCGTCCTGGTTGCGCCGCACTGTGCGTGCCGACTCGACCTCGCCGCCCGGTTCACGTCCGCCCGGTTCACGTCCGTCCGGTTAGTTGGTGCATTCCCGGCACGGAGTCGGGTCGACAGATCACGCATCTAGGCACGAGGCCAGTCACACAATTCGAGTCGGGCCCAACTCCTGGCTCGCCGCGCGCGGCGCTGCTCGTGTACGAGGGCTCACGTTGTGTTGTTGTTGCCCGGCGAGGTCGGACCCCGCTGCCGCGATGACGCTGTGGTGGCCGGACACGCTTCGCCGCGAGCCGGGGAAGACTCTTTGACGACTCGCGACTCGGCTCAGTGGGTGGCTCAGGTTGGCGCGGGACTACGCAAGAGACGAATCGCCTCGACGGTGAGCGGGTCAAGTTCTTTGACGTTTGGGTCGTTCATCAATTCCGAACGCATGCTCACCGGCCAGAACTTCTTGATATGGTTCGCCACCTCGGCGGCGGCCTCGTCGGGAGCGCGATGGGCGAAGTTCGCCGCGATCTGGTTTGACATGCGCACGAGGTCACCCCGGATTGCAGAGTCGCCGCCCCTTCGTGGCGCCGACAGATCGTGAGCGGGGATGGCCGTGACGCTGAACTTCTCGCTCGACTGCGGCGCGCGTGCGTGCGCGCGTACCTGCACGGCCGTTACCTTGTACTCGGGACAATTGGTGGCCCAGTCTGATTCTTCGGTGGTAACCACGTTGGCTCCCGTGACGGGGAAATGGAAGGTTGTATAGACGACCCCCGTGGGGACCCGATCCGTGACACGGGCTCGCAGCGCAGTCTCACCGCTTCGACTGGCGAGCGTGACCCAACCTCCGTCGGGCACCCCGCGCTCTTGCGCATCGTGAGGGTTGATCTCCAGGACGTCCTCGCTGTTCCACGCGACGTTCTCGGTGCGTCTCGTCTGGGCCCCGACGTTGTACTGGGCCAGGATCCGTCCGGTCGTGAGCAGCAGTGGAAATCGCCGCGTGGTGCGCTCCTCTGTGGCAACGAAGGGCGTCTCGACGAAGCGGCCCTTGCCACGCACGAACGTGCCTTGGTGCATGATCGTCGTGCCGAGGGGAGCGGTATCGTTGCACGGCCACTGCACGCTGCCCACCCGGTCGAGCAGCTCGAACGAGACGCCAGCGAACGCGGGCGTGGTACTGGCGATCTCGTCCATGATCTGGCTGGCGTCGTCGTAGTGCATGGGGTAACCCATCGCCGTGGCGAGCTCACTCACCACCTCCCACTCCTGCTTACCGGTCTTGGGCGCCATGACTGGACGAACTCGGTTCATTCGTCGCTCGGCGTTGGTGAAGGTCCCGTCCTTCTCGAGGAAGGACGTCCCCGGAAGGAATACGTGAGCAAACGTCGATGTTTCGTTGAGGAACAGGTCTTGGACAACGCACAACTCGAGGGAGAGGAGTGCGGCTCTCACATGACTGGAGTCCGGATCCGACTGCGCGATGTCTTCCCCCTGCACGAACAGCGCCTTGAAGGAGCCATCGAGCGCCCCCTCGAACATGTTGGGGATACGCAGCCCCGGCTCGGCACTGAGTTCAAGACCCCAGTCCTTTTCGAACTGGTGGCGGACTTCATCACCCGCGACGTGACGATAGCCGGGGAACTCGTGGGGGAACGAGCCCATGTCACAGGACCCCTGGACGTTGTTCTGACCGCGCATCGGGTTGACGCCGACGCCCTCACGACCGAGGTTGCCCGTGGCCATCGCCAGATTCGCTAAGCACGCCACCATCGTCGAGCCCTGACTGTGCTCGGTCACGCCCAGTCCGTAGTAGATCGATCCGTTACGAGCTGTAGCGTAGAGGCGGGCGGCGGCTCGCACCTGGGTGGCCGACACGCCGCTGATCTCCTCGGTCGTCTCGGGGCTGAACTGCGGGGACGCGACGAAGCGAGCCCACCGTTCGAAGTCGTCGGACTCGCAGCGCTCGGTCACGAACTCTTGGTCGACGAGCCCCTCGGTGACTATCACGTGGGCCAGCGCGTTCAGCACGACGACATTCGTGCCGGGTCGCAGTTGAAGATGCTGCGCCGCTTCGACGTGTGGGGTGCGAACGAGGCTGATCCGGCGGGGATCAACCACGATGAGCTGCGCCCCTTCGCGGAGGTGCCGCTTCATGCGCGACGCGAAGACCGGGTGCGCGTCACTGGGGTTGGACCCGATGAGCAGGATCACGTCAGACTCCTCCACGGAGCGAAAGTCCTGGGTGCCCGCTGAGGTCCCGAAGGCCTGGCCCAACCCGTAACCGGTTGGGGCGTGGCACACACGTGCACAGGTGTCAACGTTGTTGTTGCGGAAGCTCGCGCGGACCATCTTCTGGACGACGAACACCTCCTCATTGGTACAACGCGACGATGTGATGCCCCCGATGGACTCCACGCCGTGGCGGGCCTGGATCTCCTTCAATCGTGACGCCGTGTAGCTGATCGCTTCATCCCAGGTCACCGAACGCCACTCATCTGTGATGGATTCACGGATCATCGGGTGTAACTGGCGGTCGCGGTGCGAGGCGTAGCCCCACGCGAACCGACCCTTCACGCAGGAGTGTCCCTCGTTGGCCCCTCCGCTCTTGAGTGGCACCATCCGTACGACCTCGTCGCCGCGGGCTTCGGCTTTGAACGAGCAGCCCACTC
>JAJZYE010000071.1 GCA_021806055.1 Actinomycetes bacterium
CGCCCGCGACGGGCGACGCGTCGCGATCGACGACGACGCGGTGACCCACCTCGCGCCGACGACGCCGACCAAGATCCTCTGCTGCCACCTGAACCACCTGTCACGCGTACGCGAATTCGGCGTGTCTCTGCCCCCGGCGCCCACGTGGTTCCAAAAGCCCGTCTCCGCACTCAACGCCCACGGCGGCGCGGTGGTGCGACCCGCCAACTGCCAGTACCTCAACTACGAGGGCGAGGTGGCCATCGTGATCGGGACCACCGCGCGCAATATCACCGTCGCCGACGCCGCGTCACACATCGCGGGCTACACCATCGCGAACGACTTCGGCCTGCACGACTTCCGCGACACCGACGCCGGCTCGATGCTGCGCGTCAAGGGTGCCGACACCCTCTGCCCACTCGGACCCGGTCTCGTGACCGACTGGGACTTCCACCACAAGTACCTCCACACCTACGTCAACGGCGTCCTGCGACAGGACGGCTCCACCGACGAAATGGCCTGGGACATGCACTACCTCGTCGCGGACCTGGCCCGGCTGATCACGCTCGTGCCCGGTGACGTCATCCTGACCGGCACGCCGGCGCTGTCGCGGCCCGTCGAGCCCGGCGACGTGGTGAGTGTGGAGGTCCAGGGCCTGGGCGTGCTCACCAACCACGTCGTCGCCGGACCCGAGCCGGTGAGCGATGAGGTGGGCGCTCAGCCCACCGCCAGCGAAGAGGTCGTCTCCACCGCCCTCGGCGGTGACTGGCAGTTCCGGGGCCAGCGTCCGCCCCAGCCCACCCCGCGCGAGAGCCTGCCCTCGCCGCGCGTGCGGCCCCGCGTGAGTCCATGAGCGAGGACCGGGCCACCGTCGCGGGCGTCGCCGTCGCCACCGGGCACTACATCGGCGGGGCCTGGGTCGACGGGCCCGCGACCTTCGAGGATCGCTCGCCGCTGGACTGGGACACGGTCCTGGCCCGAGTGTCGCGCGGCGGTGTCGCGGAGGCGACCCGCGCGGTGGACGCCGCGCTGGCGGCGTTTCCCGCCTGGGCCGCCCTCGGCGCCGCGGGCCGCGCACCCTACCTGCGTCGTCTGGCCGATCTCATCGACCGTGACGTGGCGCGCCTCGCCGCCGTGGAGTGCCTCGACATGGCCATGCTCGAGGAGAGCCTGCGCGAGCGCGTCATCGCACGCGGGGCGCGCAACTTCCGCGCCTACGCGGACCTGGCCGTCGACTACCAGCCCCGTCAGTGGGACTCGCACGGCACGCACAACACCGTCTGGCGCATGCCCGCCGGGCCCACCGTGGTCATCACCCCCTGGAACGCCCCCTTCATGCTGGCGACCTGGAAGTGCGCCCCGGCTCTCGCGGCTGGCAATACGGTAGTGCTCAAGCCCGCGGAGTGGTCGCCGCTCAGCGCCGCGATGCTGATGGACCTGGCCGACGAGGCGGGGCTTCCGCCGGGGGTGCTCAATCTCGTCCAGGGCTTGGGCGAGGAGGCTGGCGCGGCCCTGGTCGGCGACGGGCGCGTGCGCCGGATCTCCTTCACGGGGTCGCCCGAGACCGGTCGCGCCATCGGACGCGTCGCGGCCGAGCACCTGGTTCCCTTCACCGCCGAGCTGGGGGGCAAAGGACCGCTTGTCGTCCTGGACGACGCCGACCTCGACGCCGCCGCGCTGAGCGCCGCACGCATGTACGACGACGCCGGCCAGGTCTGCCTCGCCGGCACGCGCCTGCTGGTGCAGGCGTCGGTGCGCGACGAGTTCGTCGCGCGCGTCAGCGCGGCCGCGGCCGCGCTGGTCCCGGGCGACAGTCGCCTCCCCACGACGACCCTGTCGCCGCTGATCCATCCCGAGCACCTCGCGCGCGTGGAGGGCTTCGTGACTCGGGCGCGCGCGGCGGGCGACCACGTGGTCTTCGGCGGCGCGCGCTGGCGCCCGGACGGACTCTGGTACCAACCGACACTGATCGAGCCGCACGACAACGACGCCGAGATCGTGCAGCGCGAGGTCTTCGGACCGGTCCTGACCCTGCAGTCGTTCGCCGACGACGCCGAGGCGGTGGCGCTGGCCAACTCGACGCCCTACGGACTCTCGGCGATCGTCTACACGTCGTCGCGCGAGCGCGCTGACGCCCTGGGCGCCGCCCTGCGGGCCGGTACGATCTGGGTCAACACCTTCCTCGTGCGCGACCTCACCGCGCCCTTCGGCGGTGTCGGCATCAGCGGCCTGGGGCGCGAGGGCGGGGACTACGCGCTCGACTTCTACAGTGACCTGAAGACCTATCAGGTGCGAGAGGGGACCACCCATGGGTGAGATCGTTGGAGCGGGCCTGCTGGCCCACGTGCCCACCATCGTGCTGCCCGACGCCGAACGCCGCGCCCTCAACGGCGGTCGCGAGTCGAGCCTGCACACGGGCCTGCACGACCTCCGTCGCGAGGTCTTCGACGCACTCGATCCCGACCTCGTGATCGTCTTCGACAGTCACTGGTTCACCACGGTGGAGTTCGTGATCACCGCCGCCGCGCGACGACGCGGCTTCTTCACGTCCGAGGAGCTGCCCCGTGGCATGTCGCGCGTTCCTTACGACATCCCGGGCGACCCGGCGTTCGCCCACCGGGCGGGCAAGATCGCCTCGGCGACTCCCCAGTGCTGGCTGACGCCCATCGACGACGAGTACCTGCCCATCACCTACGCGACGACCAACTTCCTGGGATTCCTCCAGGACGACGAGCGGTGGGTCTCGGTGAGCGTGTGCCAGACCGCCCAACCCGAGGACTTCGCCACGATCGGCCGGGTGGTGGGCGAGGCCGTCCGGCGCAGCGACCGACGCGCCGTCCTGATCGCGTCGGGGGCGCTCAGCCACACGTTCCACCCCCTTCGCGCCCTGCGCGATCACGAGGCCGCCGGCGAGGAGCACATCATCTCCCCCGCGGCGCGCGCGGCGGACCACGCGGTGATCGACGCCCTCGAGCGCGGCGATCACGCGCGCGTGCTCGAGGACCTGCCCGACTTCTTGACCCACCGCCCCGAGGGGCGCTTCGGGCACTATCAGATGATGGTGGCCGCACTGGGGGGGCCCGACTGCGTCGCGCCGGCTCGGCGCTTCAGCGAGTACGAGAACGCGATCGGCACGGGCCAGGTGCACCTCTGGTTCGACCGTCCGGCCACGGGGTGGACACGATGACCCTGCACGGACTGCCCTTCCCGCGCACGCCCACCGGTCGCGCCTCGATCCTGCCGCCCATTCCCTGGCACTATTCGGGTGACCTGCTGAGCGTCGAGTACCGCACGGACCCCTCCGCGGTCGCCGCGCTGCTACCCGAGGGGCTATCGCTCGTGAACGAGGACGACGACCCGGGTGCGGTGGCTTTCATCTGGGCCGACTGGCAGAGCTGTGGTGACGACCGGCGCGAGCTGCTCGACCCCGTGCGCAGCCAGTACCACGAGGCGTTCGTCGTGGTGCGCTGCCGCTACCGTGACCAGATCTTCAGCCGCTGCGTCTTCATCTGGGTCGACCGGGACTTCGCACTGGTGCGCGGCTTCATCCAGGGCTACCCCAAGAAGATGGGATCGATCCACCAGACGCGACCAGTCCAGCACGGCCTAGCCGGACCGCGGCTCGAGCCGGGCGGCCGCTTCGCCATGACCCTGGCCGCCGGCGACCGACGCCTCGCCGACGCCACCGTGACCCTCACCGGGCCGTCGACGCACAACGGGTTCGTCAACGCCTCGGCGATGCTGCACCACCGCTGGTTCCCGCGCATCGAGCTCGACGGTCGCGACAGCATCGCCGAGATCGTCACCATGTCCGGGGTCAACCTCGACTTGGGTCCCGCCTACGCCGGCGACGCCACGCTGGAGCTGTTCGACTCGCCCAACGAGGAGCTGCGCTCGCTGGCGCCGCGCGAGATGATCGGGGGCTACTTCCGCAGCGTCGGCACCACCTTCGCCGGTGGTCTGACCCTCGACGCCGAGTCCTAACGGCTCACGACGCAGCACCGCCGCCCGCTGGCGTCGCACCGCACACCACCCCGCGACCGTACGCTCGCCGCGCGGCGCCTCCGTGACGTCCTCACGGACGCGAAGCGGCGTCCTCGGTCGTCACCAGGTGACGGGCGGCCCGCGCCTCGTCGACGCGCGACACGGGCGTCGACTGGGGCGCGCGGTGCAACGACTCCGGGTCCGTCACGGCGCGCGCGGCGATGCGCTCCAGCGCGAGCGCCAACGCCTCGAGCGTTTGGGGGCTCTCGGTCTCCGTCGGCTCGAACATCAGCGCCTCGTCGACGATGAGGGGGAAGTAGACCGTCGGCGAGTGGAAACCTTCCTCGAGCAGGGCCTTGGCCACGTCCAGGCCCCGGACCCCGTACGCGCGCTTGAGGGGCGTCGCGGTGAGCACGCACTCGTGCATGCACGGGCGCGCGTACGCGGCCGGCAGGATGTCGGCCACCCGCCGTCGCAGCCAATTGGCATTGAGCACCGCGTGCTGGGCCACTCGGGTGAGGCCCTCGGCGCCGTGCACCTCGATGTAGGCGAGCGCTCGCGCCAGCACCAGGGCGTTACCGTGCCAGCCGTGCACGCGACCGATCGAGTGTGACGGGGTCGTCCAGGCGAACGACCCGTCGGGCTGGGCGGTGGCGCGCGGCCCCGGCAGGAAGTCAACCAGGCGCGACGACACCGCGACCGGACCCGCCCCCGGTCCCCCACCGCCGTGCGGGGTGGCGAAGGTCTTGTGCAGGTTCATGTGCACGATGTCGAAGCCCATATCCCCCGGGCGCACGACACCGACGATCGCGTTGAGGTTGGCGCCGTCGTAGTAGAGCAGGCCCCCGACGTCGTGCACCGCCTCGGCGATCTCGCGGATCTCCTCCTCGAAGAGCCCGACGGTGTTGGGATTGGTCAACATGATCCCCGCCACGTCCGGTCCCAGCGCGGCGCGCAGCGCATCCAAGTCCACCAGGCCGTGTTCGTTGGAGGCCACGGTAGTGACCTCGTAGCCGCCCAGCGTCACCGACGCCGGGTTGGTCCCGTGTGCGGAGTCCGGGATCAGCACACGGCGGCGCTCGTCGCCACGCGCGCGGTGGTACGCGCGCATCAGCAGCAGTCCCGTCAACTCGCCCGCCGCGCCGGCGGCCGGCTGCAGGGTGGCGGCGGCCATGCCCGTGATCGCGCACAGCCGCTCCTCGAGGGTCACCAGAATCTCGAGCCAACCCTGGGTCATGGACGCGGGCGCCGCGGGGTGCACCGCACACAGGCCGGGGTCCGCCACGATCTCGTCGGCGAACTTGGGGTTGTACTTCATGGTGCACGACCCCAGCGGATAGGCGCCCAGATCGACCGAGAACTGACGGTGCGTCAGGCGCGTGACGTGGCCCACCAGGTCGCGCTCGGCGACCTCCGGTAGAGCGACCGGCTCACCGAGGTGCTCGGCCGGGAGGAGATCCTCGAGGGGCACCGCGGGGACGTCCGTCGTGCGCAACTGGTAGGCCGTGCGACCGGGGACCGACAGCTCGAAGAGGGTGGGCTCGACCTCACGGCCGAGCAACGGCGCCGACGCCGCCCGTCCTCCGGGACTCGCCTCGTACGTCACGCCACCACCTCCTCGCCCAGGGCCTGCACGTACGCGTCGAGCTCGGCACGCGTGCGCCGCTCGGTCACGGCGACCACCAGCACCTCCTGCGGGCGCGGCGCGACGGACTCGTCCGCCCCGGTCAGGGAGTCGAGAGCCACGCCGGCGAGGAAGCCTCGCTCGGCCATCGCCTCGACCACCGCGGCGGCGGGACGGGCGAGACGCAGCGCGAACTCGCGCACGAACGGTGCATCGGTCACGGCGCAGACCCCATCGAGGCGCACCAGCGCATCGTGGAGGTAGTGCGCGCCACGCACACCACGCGTGGCCACGTCGCGCAGTCCGGCGCGGCCCAGCCACCCCATCTGCACGGCGGCGGTCA
>JAJZYE010000072.1 GCA_021806055.1 Actinomycetes bacterium
ACATGATGACATTCGACCACCTCATGGAGGTTGGCCACGTCTACGAGGAAGCTCTGTCGATCCGCGGACCCCACCAGCGTGACCGAGACGAATGCGGTCAGGCCGAGCCCGAGCGCTTCGGGATCAACGCGAGCCGCGTAGCCGTGTATCGCGCCTCGCTCTTCCAGTCTTCGCACTCGTTCGGCCGTGGACGGAGCCGACAGGCCGACCTGCTCAGCAAGTTCGGAGAATGTCGCTCGGGCGTTGGCGGTGAGCAACTCGATGATTCGAAGGTCAATACCGTCTAACATCAATCCTCACCAAGGTAAATTCAGTGATTAACCTAGCATACTAAGGTTGCCTGCCAATTGTGGTGCAGGCCCAAGTCTTTGGCACGGATGCACCTCAGAGTCTTGTGAAAATTGCGACGGCCCACCGCGCCTGATGCTGCGTTCCTAATCCGATCGTGTCGTGGGAGGTGATCGATGGGTCTACCCGCAGACGACCCATCGCACTTGCTCCTCAACGAATGTGCACGCCCGAAATGGCGCGTGAGATGATCAAGCGTTGGATCTCGCTGGTCCCTTCAAAAATCGTGTAGATCTTGGCGTCGCGATACCAGCGCTCAACGGGGTGTTCACGCACGTAGCCCGATCCTCCGAGGATCTGGATCGCCTCCTCAGTGATGTGCACCGCCGCCTCGCCCGCGAAGAGTTTGGACATCGAGCCCTCCCCGTTCTCGAAGGGCGTACGCGACGCCGCCATCCACGACGCGCGCCACACCAGCAGGCGCGCCGCGTCCAGGCGCGTCTTCATGTCGGCGAGTTTGAAGGCGATGGCCTGGTTCTCGATGATGGCGCGACCGAACTGCTGGCGTTGCGTGGCGTAGTTGAGTGCGTACTCGTAAGCCGCGCGTGCAATGCCCAGGGCCTGGGCCCCCACGGCCGGACGCGTGGCCTCGAAGGTCGCCATCGCCGCCTGGGCGGTGGACTTCTCACCACCGCGCGCGCGCGCCAGGCGCTCGTCGAGACGTTCCTTACCCCCGAGCAGGCAGCGCCCGGGCACTCGACAGTCCTCGAGGACCACCTCGGCGGTATGGCTCGCGCGGATGCCCATCTTCTGGAACTTCTGACCCATGGAGATCCCGGCGGTGCCCTCGGGCACCACGAAGGATGCCTGGCCGCGCGCTCCCAACTCGGGATCCACCGAGGCCACCACCACGTGCAGGTTGGCGATACCGCCGTTGGTGATCCAGGTCTTGGTGCCGTTCAACACCCACTCGTCGGTCGCCTCGTCGTAGATGGCGCGCGTGCGCAACGACGAGACGTCGCTTCCGGCGTCCGGCTCGGTCACCGCGAAGGCCCCGAGCTTGATGTCGTCGGGCGTGCCATAGCACTGGGGGATCCACTCCGCCTGCTGCTCGGACGTGCCGTTGGCCATGATGGCCGCCACCGCGAGACTCGAACCCATCAACGCCATGCACAGCCCCGCGTCGCCCCAGGCCAGCTCCTCGAGCGCCAGCACCATCGACAGTCCCGTGGGATCGGTCACGGCGTTGGCCATGAAGTCGAGTCCGTAGATGCCGAGCGTCGCGGCCTCCTGGATGATGGGCCAGGGCGTCTCCTCGCGCTCGTCCCACTCGTGAGCCGCCGGACGCATCACGTTCTCGGCGAAGCCGTGCACCCAGTCGCGCAACGTGCGCTGGTCGTCATTCAGAGCCATCGAAAAGTCCGCCACGATTACCTCACTTCGGCGGTGGGAGCCACCGCTGCCGAGTTACCGATTAGTAACCATACTGCATCTTACGTTCTCCTCCGGATACGACGCGACCGCCGCCCCGGGGGCGGCGGTCGGTCCACGACGACGGCGTCGTCAGCCCAGCGGCGTCAGCTCAGCTGCACGCGCTTAGCCAACGGGCCACGGTCACCAGGCTCGATGTCGAACTGGACGCTCTGGCCCTCCACGAGGGTCTTGCGGCCCTCGCCCTGAATCTCCGAGTAGTGGACAAACACGTCCGGCTGGCCCTCGACGGCAATGAAGCCCCAGCCCTTTTCGTCGTTGAACCACTTGACGGTTCCTACAGCCACTGTGGGCCTCCTTGTTGTTCGTGGCGCGGCACTCACCGCGACCGGAGGGAACCACAACGGCAACCTCAACCGATCAGCCTACCGTCTGGGTCAAGCGCTGCCAAGTGGATTTCGCGGGTCAGGGCCGGCGCACGACGGTCCCGGCGGGACCGTCCTCGACCAGCCAGCCCTGGGCCCCCAGCTGGTCGCGCAACTCGTCGGCGCGCGCCCAGTCGCGCGCGGCGCGCGCCGCGTCACGCCGCGCGACGAGCTCCGCGCTGTGCGCGTCGATCTCCTCTCGCCGGTCCTCGAGGGCCAGACCCATCGCGCCGAAGAGCACCGCCACCGCGAGTGCCAGCTGGCCCGCCTCGTCGGCGCGTCCCTCGTCGGCCAGCGCGTGCGTACGCGTCACGGCCTCGAAGAGGGCCGCCACCGCGACGGGCGTGTTCAAGTCGTCGTCGAGGTGGGTCCCCACCGCCGCGGCCAAGGCCGCGGCCTCACCGCGCCACTCGACCTCGTCGCGCACCAACGAGGCGCCAGCGAGACGGGGCAGCGCGAAGCGCCGGGCCAGGGCGTCCAGGCGCTCGAGGGCGCGGGTGGCGTCGGCGATGGTCGCGGCGGTCACCTCGACCGGCGAGCGGTAGTGAGCGCGCAGCACCAGCAGCCGGTAGGCCCGGGGGTCCGTGCGCGCGAGCAGGTCGGTGAGCGTCGTGAAGTTGTCCAGCGACTTGCTCATCTTCTGCTCACCCACCATCACCCACCCGTTGTGGGCCCAGTGGCGCGCGAAGGGCCGCCCCAGCGCCGCGGCCTGCGCCCGCTCGTTCTCGTGGTGGGGGAACTTGAGGTCCAACCCTCCGCAGTGCAGGTCGAAGCCCTCGCCCAGCAGGTCGAGCGACATCACGACGCACTCGGTGTGCCAGCCGGGGCGGCCCTCGCCGAAGGGGGACGCCCAGTGCGGCTCGCCGGGCTTGGCCGCCTTCCACAGCGCGAAGTCGAGCACCGAGCGCTTCTCCTCGTTCGCCTCGACGCGCGCGCCCGCGCGCAGCGAGTCGAGGGGCTGGCCGGCCAGGAGCCCGTAGTCGGGCACGCACGCGACGTCGAAGTAGACGCCGTCACCCGTCCGGTAGGCGACGTCGCGCGCCACCAGCTCGCCGATCAGCGTCACCATCGACTCGACGTAGTGCGTCGCGTGGGGCGCGTGGGTCGGGGCCGCCACGCCGAGGCGCGCCAGCGCTCGCCACCACTCGTCCTCGTAGGTGGCCGCCACCTCGTGCTCGCTCGTGGCCTCGCGCGCCGCGCGCGCGATGATCTTGTCGTCGATGTCGGTGACATTGCTGACGTAGTCCACCACCAGGCCGCGAAACGTGAACCAGCGCCGCGCGACGTCCCAGACCAGCGCGAAGCGACCGTGACCCAGGTGCGGCAGGTCGTAGACGGTGGGGCCACACACGTACATCGCCAGGCGCCCGGGATCGCGCGGGCGCACCTCGCGCACCTCGCCGGTCGCCGAGTCGTAGAGGCGGATCACTGACCTAAACTACGCCAACAATGCCCACCACCCCCGATCCCCGCCCGCGCGTTCCGGACAAGCCGACGGTGGACGGCCTGGAGGCGCACTGGACCGCGCGCTGGGACGCCGAGGGCACCTACCACTTCGACCGCGGCGCCACGCGCGAGAACGTCTACTCCATCGACACCCCGCCCCCCACCGTCTCGGGGTCCCTGCACCTGGGCCACGTCTTCAGCTACACCCACGCCGACGTCCTGGCGCGCTACTGGCGCATGCGCGGCAAGGCCGTCTTCTACCCGATGGGCTGGGACGACAACGGCCTGCCCACCGAGCGTCGCGTGGAGAACTACTACGGCGTGCGCGGGGACGCCACGCTGGCCTACGACCCCGACTTCGTGCCGCCGACGAGCCCGCCCGCGACCAAGATCCCCATCTCGCGCAAGAACTTCGTGGAGCTCTGCGGACAGTTGACGGTCGCCGACGAGGAGGTGTTCAAGGAGCTCTGGCGCGGACTGGGGCTCAGCGTCGACTGGAGCCTGGAGTACTCGACGGTGGCGCCCGCCACCCAGGCGATCGCCCAGCGGGCGTTCCTCGCGATGCTGGCCCGCGGTGAGGTGTACGCGGCTGAGGCGCCCACCCTGTGGGACGTCGACTTTCGTACCGCGGTCTCCCAGGCCGAGCTCGAGGACCGCGAGCGGCCCGGTGCCTACCACCGGGTGGCCTTCGCCCTCGTCGGCGAGGCGGGCGAGGGCGCGAACGAGGTCGAGATCGACACCACCCGCCCCGAGTTGCTGGCCAGCTGCGTGGCGCTGGTCGCCCACCCCGACGACGCGCGCTACGCGCCCCTGATCGGCCAGCAGGCGCTCACCCCGCTCTTCGCCGTGCCGGTGCCGATCGTCGCCCACGAGTTGGCCGATCCCGACAAGGGCACGGGACTCGCGATGATCTGCACCTTCGGCGACCTGACCGACGTCACCTGGTGGCGCGAGCTGCGCCTGCCCACCCGCGCACTGCTGGGGCGCGACGGGCGGTTCCTGGCGTGTGACTTCACGTCGCCGGCGTTCCCCTCGCGCGACCCCGCGACGGCCACGCGCCACTACGACGAGCTGGTGGGACGCAGCGTCAACCAGGCCCGCGCCGCAGTGGTGGACCAGCTGCGCGCGAGCGGCGCACTGCACGGCGAGCCGCGACCCCTCACCCACCCGGTCAAGTTCTACGAGAAGGGCGAGCGGCCCCTGGAGATCGTGACCTCGCGCCAGTGGTTCGTGGCCACGCTGGCCCACCGCGAGGCGCTGGCCGCGCGCGGGGAGGCGCTCGCGTGGCACCCCGACTTCATGCGCCACCGCTACCGCACCTGGGTCGAGGGTCTCAACGTCGACTGGAACATCTCGCGACAGCGCTTCTTCGGGGTGCCCTTCCCCGTGTGGTACCCGCTGGGTCCCCAGGGCGAGGTCGACCACGACCACCCGATCGTGGCACCGGCCGACGCGCTGCCGGTGGACCCCTCCTCCGACGCGCCCCCCGGTTACCGCGAGGACCAGCGTGGCCGGCCCGGGGGCTTCGTCGCCGACCCCGACGTCATGGACACCTGGGCCACCAGTTCGCTCAGCCCCGAGATCGCCGGGCGCTGGGGCAGTGACCTCTACCCCCGCGTGACCCCGATGGACCTGCGTCCCCAGGCTCACGAGATCATCCGCACCTGGCTGTTCTCCACGGTGGTGCGCAGCCACTTCGAGCACGACCGGCTCCCGTGGCACCACGCCCTGATCTCGGGCTGGGTGCTCGACCCGGACCGTAAGAAGATGAGCAAGTCGCGCGGCAACGTCATCACCCCGATGCCCCTGCTCGAGCGCCACGGCGCCGACGCCCTGCGCTACTGGGCGGCCTGCGGGCGCCCCGGCACCGACACCGCGGTCGACGAGGCGCAGATGAAGATTGGACGGCGCCTCGCGATCAAGGTGCTCAACGTCACCAAGTTCGTTCTCGGGCGACTGGAGGGCGACGTCCCGGGTCCCGCGGCGGTGCGCGAGCCCCTGGACCGTGACCTCCTGGCGCTGGTCGCACTGCTCGTCACCGAGGCGACCAACGCCCTCACCGCCTACGACTACGCCCGGGCCCTGGAGCGCACCGAGTCGTTCTTCTGGTCCTTCTGTGACGACTACGTCGAGCTGGTGAAACTGCGCGCCTACGGCGACCCCGACGACCCGGCGACGCGCTCGGCGCGCGCCACCCTGGCGCTGGCGCTGTC
>JAJZYE010000073.1 GCA_021806055.1 Actinomycetes bacterium
GCACGAGCCGGACAGTGACGTGGTACGCGGGTCCCTGGCCGACGGTCGAACGGTGGTGGACGGTGGCGCGTCGTCGCGCGCACGTTCAGGTGGTTCTGGTCACGGGTGAGGCGCTACTGCTCGCGGCCGAGTCGCGACGCTGGTGGCTCGTGGGGATCTACGACTGATGACGAGCTACGTCGAGCTGCACGCCCACTCCGGGTTCAGTTTCCTCGATGGGGCGAGCGACCCCGAGGAGCTCGTGGTCGAGGCGAGCCGGCTCGGTCTCGCGGGACTGGCCCTCACCGACCACCACGGTTTCTACGGCGTGGTGCGCTTCGCCGAGGCTGCCCGGGCCGTCGCCCTGCCCACCGTGTTCGGCAGCGAGATCACCCTCGAGGCCGACGACGACCGCGTGGGTGTGCGCGACCCTTCGGGTCGTCACCTCGTGGTGCTGGCGCGCTCGCCCGAGGGGTACCGTCGCCTCTCTCGTCTCCTCGGCGAGGCCCATCTGGCTCGGGGGGAGAAAGGAACGCCACGGGTCACCCTGGAGGATCTTGTGCGCCACGCGGGCGAGTGGCTCGTTCTGACGGGGTGCCGAAAGGGCCCTCTCACGCGGGCCCTCCTCGCGCAGGGGCCGCGGGCGGCGGCCCGCGAGTTGGCGACGCTGGTCGAGGCGTTCGGTCGCGAGAACGTAGCGGTCGAGCTCTGGCACCACGGGGAGCCCGACGACGCCGCGCGCAACGACGTCCTGGCCGAGCTGGGCGTCACTCACTTCGTCGACGTGGTGGCGACGGGCAACGTGCACTACGCCACACCCGACGCGTTCGCGCGTTCGCACGTGCTGTCGGCGATCCGCGCACGGCGCAGCCTCGACGAGATGGAGGGGTGGTTGAGCGCGTCGCCGCTGGCGCACCTGCGCGGCGACGCCGAGCAGCGTCGCCACTTCGCGCGGTGGCCGGGGGTGGTGGACCGGGCGGGGGAGATCGGTCGCGACCTCGCGTTTGATCTGCGACTGGTGGCGCCGAACCTCCCGCGGTTCCCCACGCCGAACGGCGCGAGCGAGCAGGCCTACCTCGAGGAGCTGGTCGCCCGGGGGGCCGCGGCGCGCTACGGCTCGCGCGAGGGCGAGCGCGTCGCCGGCGCGTGGCGTCAGATCGACCACGAGTTGCGAGTCATCGCCGAGCTGGGCTTCGCCGGGTACTTCTTGACGGTGTGGGACATCACCGAATTCTGTCGTCGCGAGAACATCTACTGTCAGGGCCGTGGCTCGGCCGCGAACTCCGCGGTGTGCTTCTCGCTGGGCATCACGAACGCCGACGCGGTCGCGCTGAACCTCTTCTTCGAGCGCTTCCTCTCGCCCGCGCGTGACGGTCCCCCCGACATCGACGTCGACATCGAATCGGGTCGGCGCGAGGAGGTCATCCAGTACGTCTACGAGCGCTACGGCCGCCACAACGCCGCTCAGGTGGCGGCGGTGATCACCTACCGACCTCGCTCGGCGCATCGCGACGTGGCGCGCGCTTTCGGGTGGAGCGAGGACGAGATCGCCGCGGGCGGTCCGGCGATCGACGACGGCCGTGCCGCGCTGATCGACGCGGTGGCCACGGGACTGGTGGGACGCCCGCGCCATCTGGGGATCCACTCGGCGGGTATGGTGCTCTGCGATCGTCCCGTGCTGGACGTCTGTCCGGTGGAGTGGGGGCGCACACCCGGGCGAACGGTGCTGCAGTGGGACAAGGACGACTGTGCGGCGAGTGGACTGGTGAAGTTCGACCTGTTGGGGTTAGGCATGCTGGACGCTCTGCACCGCGCGGTGGACGCGGTGGCGGTCTTTCACGGGGTGAGCGTGGACTTGGCGACGCTCCCCCAAGAGTCGGCGGTGTACGACCTGCTCAGCGAGGCGGACACGGTGGGGGTCTTCCAGGTCGAGTCACGTGCGCAGATGGCGACCCTGCCGCGGATGCGACCGCGCTGCTTCTACGACCTCGTGATCGAGGTGGCCCTGATCCGTCCCGGTCCCATCCAGGGCCGCGCCGTCAACCCCTATCTGCGCCGGCGGCGCGGCGAGGACCCCGTGACCTACTCCCACCCCCGGCTCGAGCCCATTCTGCGGCGCACCCTGGGGGTGCCCCTGTTTCAGGAGCAGCTGATGGAGATGGCGGTGGCGGTCGCGGGATTCTCACCGACCGAGGCGGACGAGTTGCGCCAGGCCATGGCCGCCAAGCGCTCGGAGCTGCGCATGCTGCGCCTGAAGAGCCGTCTCTACGCCGGAATGGCGGCCAACGGCATCACGGGTGGGACGGCCGACCAGCTCTTCGACGCGCTCGCGGCTTTCGCGAACTTTGGCTTCCCCGAGTCGCACGCGGTCTCCTTCGCGCACCTGGTGTACTGCTCGGCGTGGATCAAGCACCACTACCCGGCCGCATTCCTCGCCGCGCTGCTGAACGCTCAGCCCCTCGGGTTCTGGTCACCCCAGAGCCTGGTCGCTGACGCGCAGCGTCACGGCGTCGTGGTGCGCCGACCCGACGTGAACGCGTCGGGTGTGGGCGCGACTCTCGAGGGAGATCCCGCACGACCCGACGTGCGTTTGGGTCTGGCGTCGGTGCGCGCGGTGGGCGAGGAGCTCGCGTCGCGTCTGGTGGCGGGTGCTCCCTGGTCGGACGCGACGGACCTCGTCCGGCGCGGCGGGTGCCGCCAGCATCACCTCGAGGCCCTCGCCGTCGCGGGGGCGATGGACTGCTTCACGACGAATCGCCGGGCCAGCGTCTGGGTGGCCGGCGCGGCGGCGCAGGGCACCGCCGACCGTCTAGCGGGGGTCGTCACTGGTCTCGACGTCCCGAGGCTGCCGGCACCGCGCGAGCTCGAGCGCGTGGCCGACGACCTCTGGTCACTCGGGCTCACCCCCGACGCGACCGCGATGGCGTTGGTGCGCGAGGCGTTGTCGCGGCGCGGTGTGGTGCGCGCGGCCACGCTCGCCGCGGTCGAGAGCGATCGGGTCACGGTGGCCGGCGTGGTCACGCATCGTCAGCACCCCGAAACCGCTCGCGGGGCGGTGTTCCTCAATCTCGAGGACGAGACGGGACACGTGAACGTGATCTTCTCGCGCGGGGCGTGGGCTCGTTGGGAGTCGGTGGCTCGTCACGCCCCGGCACTGGTCGTGCGCGGCGCGCTGCAGCGTGGTCAGGGGACGGTGGCGCTCGCCGCCGAGTTCGTGGAGCCCCTCGCGCTGGGGGCCGCCGCACGCTCGCGGGACTGGCACTGAACACTCGGTCGCCGAGGCGACATCTCGTCCGCCTACTCGATGAAGGCGGTCTCGGGACGCTCGCCCAACTCGACCTGGAGGCGCACGTCCATCTGTACCAGCGCCAGGTCGTCGGCGTGGGTCACGCCGACGCACCGCGAGGACGTGGGCAAGACGTCGAAGCGCAGTGGGTAGTGGTGCAGGATCCGTCCGACGAACACGGGGAGCTGGATCTCACGGGCGGTGGTGAAGTCGTGGGTCTCGAAGACCTGGCGCAGCAGTGGCCACACGGTCGGCTGAAAGCCCCAGAGGTTCATCGACACCACCGACTGGGGGTCGAGGAAGACGGGGGAGAGGCCATCGTCGGCCACGAAGCCGTCGAGCCACGAGTGAACTTCGTGGCGTTCCACGATGTCCGTGAGGTGACCATTGACCACGTGGCAGATCCCTCGCGAGACCGGAAGGTCACCGACCAGGGCGTGATCCAGCTGGAAGCCGATCAGGCAGTTGGTCGTGCGCGTCGTGAGGTGGCGCGCGAGTAACTCGAAGGCGTCACGGCCGTAGAGGTCGTCGGCGTTGGAGATCGCGAAGGGCTCGTCGGGGTCGAGGAGGTGCTCGGCGGCGAGGGTGGCGTGCACCGTGCCCAGCGGCTCGTCCTGGACTGCGAACGAGACGCGCAGGTCGCGGGGCCAGTGCTCGCGCACGTGTTCACGGATGAGTGATCCGGTGTCGGGGTTCACCACCAGGACCAGATGATCGAAACCGGCGGCGATCGCGTCGGAGGCGATGAGGTCGATCACGCCCTCGCCGTGCACGCCGATGGGGGCCAATTGCTTGAGGCCACCGTAACGACGAGCCCGGCCCGCGGCGAGGATCACCAGTGTCGTCGACATCACGCCCACCTCATCACGGCCGACGCCCACGTCATCCCGGCACCGAAGCCGGTGAAGAGGGCGTACTCGCCTGCGATGACGCGACCATTCGAGCGGGCGTCGTCGAAGGCGAGAGGGATCGAGGAGCTTGAGGTGTTGCCGTAGCGGTCGAGGACGACGACGGCGCGCTCCATGGGAATGCCGAGACGCTGGGTCGCGGCCTGGATGATGCGGATGTTCGCCTGGTGGGGCACCACGAGGGCGATCTGGTCGGCCGTGACCCCCGCGTCGGCGAGGGCCTGCTCCGCCGACTCGACGACGACGCGCACGGCCCGGCGGAAGACCTCCTTGCCGTCCATCTGGAAGTAGCCACCGTGCTCGCAGGTCAACAGGTCGGCCCACTCGCCGTTGGCCCCCAGGCGGAACGAGAGGATCTCGTTGACCGTCGGGTCGTGCTCGATCACTGCCGCCCCGGCGCCGTCAGCCAGCAGCACCGCCATGTTGCGGTCGCTCCAGTCCACCCAGCGCGAGAGGTTCTCGGACCCGATGACCAGGATGCGCGTGTTCCCCGTCTCCAGGAGGCCCTGGGCGGTGCGCAGTGCGTACATGAAGCCGCTGCAGGCGCCGTTGACGTCCATCGCCGGACAGGTCAGGCCGAGCTCGGCCGCGATCATCGGTGCGGTAGCCGGAGTGAGCCGGTCGGGCGTGGTGGTCGCGAGCACCACGAAGTCGATATCAGCGGGCTCGACGCCGGCGTCGGCGAGCGCGCGGCGGCCCGCGAGCACGCCGAGGCTCTTGGCGGTTCCACCGATACGCCGCTCACGGATGCCGGTGCGCTCGGTGATCCAGGCGTCCGAGGTGTCGAGCGTGCGTGAGAGGTCGTCGTTGGTGACCACGTGGTCGGGCACGGCCGTGCCCCACCCTCTGAAGCGAACGCCCATTGGTCAGCCCTTTCGTTGGCGTGTCCTGGGCCTCAGTCTAGGGCACGGGTCGCGCGGGCGGGGCCTTCAGGACCTGAAGAGTGCATCGTGCGACGCTGATGAGCCGCTGGCGCTCATCGGTCAACTCGATACCCCATACGTGGACGCTGCGGCCCTTGCGAATAGGGGTGGCGGTGGCCCGCAGTGTTCCCGACGCCATCGAACGCAGGTGGGAGCAGTTGAGCTCGGTTCCCACCACGATCTGGTCGGCGTCCACCGAGAGTGCGCCGCCGAGGGAGGCCGCGCCCTCGGCGAGCAGGGCGGACACGCCGCCGTGCAGGATTCCGTAGGGCTGGTGGACCTTGGGACCGACCTCGACCTCGAGCACCACGCGCTCGGCACTCGCGTCGACGATGCGCACGCCGAGCAACTCGTGTACGCCGTGTCGCTGGTTGAGTTCGTCGAGGCCGTCGTCCATGGGCCCAGTGTACGAGTCGGTAACCTCGTGGCGTGATCCGATCCGTCGACCTGCGCAGCGATACTGTGACCCAGCCGACTCCCGCCATGCGCCGAGCCATGGCCGACGCGGTCGTGGGCGACGACGGGTACGGCGAAGATCCCACCGTCAACGAGCTCGAGGTACGCTACGCCGACCTGGTGGCCAAGGAGGCCGCGGTCTTCGTGCCGTCGGGCGTCATGGCGAACCAGATCGCGGTGCGGGTCCTCACTCGTCCCGGTGACGTGATCGTGGCCGGACGCTCGCAGCA
>JAJZYE010000074.1 GCA_021806055.1 Actinomycetes bacterium
ATTACCGAATATGCCGCCACGGACCGCTCGGCGCACGGCGGCCGGTGCGGGGACGACGTGCCCAGCGGTGCGGCCGCGGGTGGGGACTTGGCCAGAGGGTTGGGCGGGCTCACTCACCGAAACTCACTTCCTTCGTCGGCATTACCCGGACAGGTTCAACGGTCGAAACTGCGCCAGTTTCATCTCAGCCCCTGCATTAGGGCCCCCGTGTGGATCAGTACGACTCTAGCCTGGAGAGGTTCGGTGGCGGTGGGTGGGCACATCTACCACTCTCGGCGTCGCCTGTTCGGCTGCTCGGACGCTGGCCTGGTGCTGTCTCGGGCTCGGCGCCGACAGGCGTGTCGCCGCGTGGGCACGACACGCGACCCAGGTGTCACGAAAGCGAGCGGCACAGCTCAATCAACCACATGTCACCGATCGAGTGGGAACGACAATTCGCACAGCGTCAGCTCCACGATCCGCAAACGATGTGTCCGGAATATGGAGGAAGGGCCATAGGCCGAATTGCTCCACCTCGCCATGTCGGATCAACTGGAAATGGGGTTCGCCAGTGCGATTTCGCTTCGATGGTGACGGCAGCGAAGGAACAATGGCGCTGGTGGCTTCCCCGCGGCATCGAGCTCGCGGACATTGACCCCGAGCACGCCAACGCCGTCGCTGATCTCATTAACAATCAGCGCCGCCGGAGTCTCGGCTACAAGAGCCCGGTTCGGATCTATTCTGGACTCATCGTGCGGTGATCACTAGAACTGGCCGTGCCGGTGCGAAACTGATGCCGTGACCACTTCTGAACGTCGAACCAAGACCCGAACACTGAGCGACGCTGATTTTGCCGTGCCAATCGAGGAACGCCACTTTGAGGACTACCACGAAGGGGCCGTCTACGAATACGGCGATGTGAGCGTGACCGATGATGAGATCATCGCCTTCGCACGGGACTTCGATCCTCAGCCCTTTCACGTCGATCTGGCGTACGCGCGGACCGGCCCCTTTGGCGGCCTCGTCGCCAGTGGATTCCATACGAACGCCCTGTTTATGCGACTGTTCGCCGATCATTTCCTGTCGCATGTCGCGAGTCTCGGCTCACCGGGGTTTGGCGGATTGCGCTGGACCGTACCGGTGAGGGCCGGTGACCAACGCCGCCTGCGGACCACGATTCTCGCGTCACGGCCGTCGGCGTCCAAACCTGATCGGGGACTCGTTCGTACCCGAGGTGAGATGCTCGTAGGAGACGACATCGTTATGAGCCTCATCATCACCAACTTCCTTCGCTGTCGGCCGATGGACAATCCCTGAGCAGAGGACGTACTCGTGACCGGCGTCGCTCATCCTGCGCGCTGCATCGGTTGATCGGTGGCGAACTACGTGGACCATTGCCAGTGGTGATTCGCGTCCGACGACGGTTGGTCCGCAACCGCGTGTTCGCTGTCACCTCATCGAACCGGGCACGACGCAGCCGAGTGAGAAGTTTCGGCTCGACAGAACCCACTGCGCCTGACACGTCTGAGAATGTGCGAATTCCGAGGGTTGTGGTACGGACGGTTTCAAGGGGTCAGCGCACGGGACGTCGCGATGATTGTGGCAGCGTTCGAGTCACCACCTATCCACGTGCACCACGTGACGACGCGCGCCGACACGGTCGGCGTTCTCACGTGAACAATCGAGACTAGAACTCCACGTCCTCGGTGGCTTCGACCGCGACGTGGGGGACGACGCGCTGCAGCCAGGCGGGCATCCACCAGTTGGCGCGTCCGAGGAAGTGCATCAGCGAGGGCACGAGCACGGTGCGCAGGATGAAGGCGTCCATCAGCACCGCGCCGCCCAGCCCCACGCCGAACTCGGCGATGACGCGCTGGCCACCGAAGGCGAAGGAGAGGAACACCGAGATCATGATGAGCGCCGCCGCCGTGATCACTCGCCCGGTGTTGGCTTGGCCCCGGATGATCGCCTCTTCGTTGTCGCCGGTGTTGAGCCACTCCTCGTGCATGCGCGACACCAGGAAGACCTGGTAGTCCATGGACAGCCCGAACAGGATGGCGATCATGATGATCGGCAGGAACGATTCGATCGGGCCGGTGCCCGCGCCGAGCACGGTGCTACCCCAGCCCCATTGGAAGACGGCCACCACCAGGCCGAACGAGGCGCCGACCGCGAGCACGTTCATCAACGCCGCGACCAGCGGCACGACGACGCTACGAAACGCCACCATGAGCAGGAGACAACCCAGCACGACGATGACCGTGAGGAAGAGGGGCAGCTTGGACCCCAGAACCGTGGCGAAGTCGTCGTAGATGGCGGTGATGCCACCGACGTAGACGGCGCTGTGGCTGGTGAAGGTGGCGCGGGGGATGACCTGGTCGCGTAGCCGGGTGATCAGGGCCGACGTGGCGACGGCCTGGGGGCTCGAGCGGGGCACCACCGTGATCACGCCCACGTGGCCCGCGTCCAGGATGGCGACCGGGCTGACGACGGCGACGTCGGGCATCGTTGCCACGCGGCGATCGATGGCGTTCAGGGCCGCGAGGTCGGCGGGGGAGTGCACGGCGCCGACCACGCTCAGGGGGCCGTTGAAGCCTGGACCAAAGCCCTTGGCCAGGAGGTCGTAGGCCTGGCGGGTGGTGGAGGAGGGCGGGTTCGAACCCTGGTCGGCACTGCCGAGGTGTAGCGAGAAGTACGGGATGATCATCACCCCGATGATCGCCAGGGCGAGTACCGAGAGGGCGCGTGGGTGGCGCGCCACGAAGTGCGACCACCGCTGCCAGGGGCCGGTGACGACGACGGCCTCGGGGCCGTGCTCGGCCAGCGCGCGCCGCTCGCGCCGGCTCAGCACCCGCGTCTTCTGGAACGCCAGCAGTGCGGGCAACAGAGTCACGGCCGCAGCCATCGTGATAGCCACGGTGATCGTGGCCGAGACCGCGACCCCGTTGAGAAAGGACAGGCGCAGGGCCAGCATCCCCAGCAGCGCGATGCACACGGTGGCTCCGGCGAAGAGCACGGCGCGCCCCGACGTGTTGATGGCGGTGACGATCGACTCTTCGACGCCTAGGCCGCGCTTGAGCCCCTGGCGGACTCGCGTCACGATGAACAGGGCGTAGTCGATCCCCACTCCGAGTCCGATCAACGAGCCGAGGATGGGGGCGAACTGCGCGATGACCAGGCCGTGACTGAGCAGCGTGGTCGCCCCCGAGGCAATCCCGAGGGCGAAGAGGGCCACGCCGAGGGGCAGCAGCATCGCGAGTACCGAGCCGAAGGCCAGGAGCAGGATGACCGCCGCGACCAGGAGTCCGATGCCTTCGCCCGCACTGCCGCCGCGGCCGGCTAGCTGACCGAAGGCGTTGCCGGCGAACTGGACCTGCAGCGATGAGGAGCGGATGGCCGACCCGATCGTCTCGACCTGCTGGATCGCCAGGTCGCTGAGCTTGTAGCCCGGCAGGGCGAAGTGCACCACGGCGAAGGCGATGGTGCCGTCGCGGTTGACCTGGGTGTGCGCGGCGAGGCACGGTGTGGTGCCGGTACAGAACGGCGACGTGACGCCGGCGATCTGGGGCAGGGTCGCGACGCGGGTCAGCATCGCGGTGATCGCGCGCTGGTGGTCGGCGACCGTGCCGGCGTCGGTCGCGAAGACGATCTCGTCGGTGTCCCCGCCCTGGCCTTTGACCCGCGAGAGTAACTGGCGCGCGTGAGTCGAGTTGGTGCCGGGCAGGGAGAAGGAGTTGGCGAAGGCCGACCCCACACTTTGGGCTGCCGCGTTCACGCCCACGAACAACGCGATCCAGGTGATCAGGATCCACCAACGCCGGCGCACGCTCAGATGGGCGAGTGACTTCATGAACTCTCCGATGGTGGGGGGGGCGAGGTGCCGGCGAGTAAAATTACTGCGGAAAACGCGTACTAAGTGTAGGGGACCATGTTGGGGCACGACCCGCCGGTGGAGCGCTTCCCCGGACACGTGTACCCCCAGGTGATCCCCACGCCCGATGCGACGCGACCCGGCGCGGCGGCTCCGTGGACCGCGCTGGACGTGCGCGGTCGCTCGTCGATCGACCTGGCGCGCGTGGAGTCACGCCTGCGCGCCGCGCGCCGTCATCTCGAGGAGGCACCGCCGCCCGGCGCGCCCGTCGAGCTGACCGCAGCCGGCGAGCTTGCGTCGCGGGTGCGCCGCTCGGCGGTTTTGGTCGCGCTCTTCGAGCGCGCCGGCGAGACCCACGTCGTCCTGACCCGCCGCTCCTTGCGCCTGCGCCAGCACCGCGGCGAGATCGCGCTGCCCGGTGGGCGGGCCGAGCGAGGCGAGTCGCCGGTGGCCACGGCGTTGCGCGAGGCGCGCGAGGAGGTGGGCTTGGACCCGGCGACGGCGCGGCCCTTCGCCTGGCTGAGCCCGATCGTGGCCCTGGTGTCGAACTCCGCGATCTGGCCCATCGTGGCGGCGCTGGACGACACGCCGCGGCTGCGGGCGAACCCCCGCGAGGTGGACCGGATCTTCACGGTGGCGCTGGCGGACCTGGCGGCCGACGGCGCCTTCGTCGAGGAGCGGTGGCGGCGCGGGGCGCCGCGGCCGGGGGCCGACGAGGAGGGCTTCTTTCCCGTGCGCTTCTTTCGCGTTCCCGGCGAGGTCGTCTGGGGGGCGACCGCGCGGGTGCTGACCGAGCTGCTCTGCGTGGTGCTCGACGTCGCCGTACCCGACGACGCGGGGGCGGCGAGTGACGTCCGGTAGAATCGACGCCACACACCCGGCGGCGTAGGAGTCATCATGGCGGAGGTAGAGATCGGCATCTATAAATCGGCTCGGCAGGCCTACGGCTTCGATGACATCGCCATCGTGCCGTCACGGCGCACGCGCGACCCCGAGGATGTGGACATCTCCTGGCAGATCGACGCCTATAAGTTCGAGTTGCCGATGCTGGGCTCGGCGATGGACGGCGCGGTGTCGCCGACCACGGCCATCGAGATCGGTCGACTCGGCGGCCTGGGCGTGTTGAACCTTGAGGGGCTGTGGACCCGCTACGAGGATCCCACGCCGCTCTTCGAGGAGATCGCCGAGCTGGCGGACGACAAGGCCACGGCGCGCATGCAGCAAATGTACGCCGAGCCGGTCAAGTTGGAGCTGGTGGCGGCGCGGATCGCTCAGATGAAGGAGGCCGGCATCGTGACCTCGGCGTCGGTCACGCCCCAGCGCACCGCGTGGATGAGCCGGACCATCATCGACGCCGGCCTGGACATCCTGGTGATCCAGGGCACCGTCGTCTCGGCCGAGCACGTGTCCAAGACCGCGGAGCCGCTCAACCTGAAGCGCTTCATTCGCGAGTTCGAGATCCCCGTCATCGTGGGGGGGTGCGCCAGCTACCAGGCCGCCCTGCACCTGATGCGCACCGGGGCCGCCGGAGTGCTGGTGGGGGTCGGTCCGGGCAACGCCTGCACCTCGCGGGCGGTGCTGGGTATCGGCGTGCCCCAGGCCACGGCCATCGCTGACGTCGCCGGCGCGCGCATGCGCCACCTCGACGAGACCGGTGTCTACGTGCACGTGATCGCCGACGGGGGCATGAGCAAGGGCGGTGACATCGCCAAGGCCATTGCCTGCGGCGCCGACGCGGTCATGATCGGCTCACCGCTCACCAGCGCGATCGAGGCGCCCGCGCGGGGGTACCACTGGGGCATGGCGACCTTCCACCCGACGCTGCCGCGCGGCACACGTGTGCGCACCCAGGTGCGCGGTACGCTGCGCGAGATCCTGCTGG
>JAJZYE010000075.1 GCA_021806055.1 Actinomycetes bacterium
AGCCCCAACTCGTCGCGGCCAGCAGGCCCGCCGCCATCCAGCACGCGATCGCCGCGCCGGCGCCACCGACCACCGCTCCCGCCACGCGGTCCACGAGACCCACGTGCAACTCGTGTAGCGCGCGACTGAGCACGGAGCCGAGGGCGCGGCCCAGCGCGGATCCGGCCACCGCCGCCACCAGCACGATGCCCAGGGCCACCAGCGGTCGCCAGCCAGAACTGGTCACGCTCGTCGAGAGCGCCGGCGCCGCACGCCCGCCCACGTAGAAGCCGGCGACGAAGCCCGCGAACGCGCCGACCTGTCGCAGCGCGCCGTGGGCGTAGCCGCGCCACGCGCCCAGCGCCACCAGCACCACCACCACGAGGTCGACCCAGCTCATCGCCCGACACTAGGCCGAGTGGGCGAGGTCGATCACGACACGCCAGTCACTAACATCATCACTACGTCGATGACGACGCCGCCCAAGGACCCCATGAACTCAGTCACCGCACGCACCCGACGATCCCGAGGGGCCCTCGCTGGCGTCGCCCTCGCCGGCGTCGCCCTCGCCGGATGCGGCGTCGCGCGTGTCGTCGTCCCTCCCGTCACCGGCGTCCCCTCCGAGAGCCTCAGCGTGCCACTGCGCACGGTGGCCTGCGCCACCGACAACGTCTGTGTCGCCGTCGGGGCGACCTCGGCCGCGGTGGCGGTGACCACGGTCGGCGAGTACCGTACCGCCACGGGCGGGTGGCGAGCTCTCGTCGTCCCGACCGCCAACTCACCACTGATCACCACGTCGTCGTGCGCGAGCGACCAGTGCCTCATCGGGGGTTCCCAGCTCACGGGCGACCTGCTGTGGCGCTTCGACGCGAGCACCGCCACGGTCAGTGCCCTGGCCGCCCCACCCCAGGGACAGGGCGTCGTCGCGCTCAGCTGCTTCGCCGCGTCGTCGTGCGCCATGGTGGACTCGTCCAACACCACCGGCCACGCTCGCCTGAGCGTCACCGAGGACGGCGGGGCGACCTGGACGAGCCCCGTGGCCCTCGTCTGGGCCTCCCACGACACCATCAGCGCCCTCACCTGCACCAGCGTTGCCCACTGCCTCGCCGTCGGCAACGCCCCCGGACGCCCGGCTCGGGTGGAGGCCACCACCGACGCCGGAGCGACCTGGAACCCGCTGAGCACCTCGGCGTCGTGGTCGAGCCTCACCTCGCTCACCTGCCGGGCGCAGTTGTGCGCCGCCATCGCCACGACCGACCAGGGTTCAGCCCTCGTACGCTCGGTCGACGGCGGGGCGACCTGGACGACCACCGTCCTGCCCGAGACCGCGACGGCCGTGAGTTGCGCGAGCGCACGACGCTGCGTGCTCGCCGGCGCGGCGGCCCGCGGGGGATGGCTCGCCCGCGTGAACGGCCGGCGCGTGACGAGCGTCGCCCTGCGCTACGTCCCCTCCACGCTCACCGACCTGTCGTGCGGGGCTGGCGTCTGCTCGGCCGTCGGACCATCGACCCTGGTAGCCCTGGCGCGCAGTTAGGGTCGCAGTGCGCTCGCCAGCAGTGCGGGCAGGCGCCACCACGACGGCGAGGCCTGGAAGGCGACGAGCGCACGCATCACGGACGCGGCGCGCTGATTAGTGGCGAACCAGGCGGGGTCGGGCCGTGACACGAACGGCCCGCGAACCACCGACTTCTGGGGCCGGGCGAAGAGGAACGCATTGCCGACCACACCGCGCCCGGACTGGATGTCGGCGCGATCGTGCCCCGGGTACGCCCCCCAGACGGTGGTCGCGGCGACGAAGCTGAGGGCGTGCCAGACGTTCACGCCGATGGACCCGTAGCGCAGGTCGGCGACGGCCCGCTCGATGGCCGGGCCGGTGCGCGGGTCGGCCATCGTGCGCGGGTCGGCCAGGAGGGTCATCGACAGTGAGCCCCAGACGACCTCATTGCAGAAGGTGACGGCCCGGTCCACGAAGTCCGCGGGATCCGCGGCGTCCAGGGCCGTCTCACTGGTCAGGGCGCAGAACGCCTCGACGTTGAGACACACGTCGTCCACGATCGTCGGGTCCACGTCACGCACGATCGTCCACGCCATGCGCCCTTCGCCGCCGGCGCCGATCTCACGGGCGTCGGGGTGGGCCGCGAGGAACATCGCCCGTCGCTCGGCGGCACCCGGGTAGTAGGCCCGTCGGGTGGGAATCGCCGCCAGCACCTCCTCCAGCGCCGCCAGGAACTCCGCGCGCTGACGCCAGCGCGCGTACGTGACGATGACCCGCGGCGTCAGGCAGTTGAAGCCCGCGTTGTTCACGAGCATCGTCGCGACGTGACGCGCCTGGTACTCGATCTCGCGCCGGGACCATTCACCGGGCACCACCACGACGGGCGAGACGTTACCCAGTTCGCAACTGACGGGCTTGTCGATCAGGGGCTCGTCGCGCGACTTGCGCGCGGCCCCCGCCTCGCCCGGGCCGAACACGATCGCGTCGTGGGTCTTGTCGGAGCCGGTGACGTGGATCTCGTCGACCCGTGCGTGCGCCGTGAGGTAGGAGCCGACGCCAGCACCGCCGCGCACGATCGTGAGGAACCCGCCCTCCACCAACGCCGACAGGGCCCGTTCCCAGTAGGGCACCAGGTAGTCGTTGACGGGGTTGGCCTTCAGCAGCACGACTTTGCCCTCGACGAAGAGCTTGTGCAGCGCGTCGCGCGGCCCCAACGACGCCACGTTGCCCGCCCCGAGCACCAGTGCCACGCCGACGTCCTCGAAGGGATGACGGTAGAGCGCCGCCTGCGTGGCGCGCACGGTCGCCTCGTCCACCCCCGGCTCCATCCACACCTCGGCGCTGATCCCGGCGTAGAGCACCCGATCGAACGTGGTGGCCGGCATCACCCCGATCGACACACGATCCCCCGAGCGGTGGCGCACCGGACCCGGGTAGCGGGGCCGGCCCCCGGTCGCGAGGTCCACCATGGAGCGGCGCAGAGCCTGGGCCAGCGTCACCAGGGTACCCACCCCGCTGAAGAGCTCCTCGCCGCCCTCGGGGCTGTCCACCTCGTACCCCTTCGCGGCGCAGGCGGCGGCGTTCCACTCCTCGGCCACGGCCGCCGTGTCGCGCACGACGCGCGCGAGCAGCGTGGCGCGGGTGCGCGCGCCCACGCGCGCCCACGCGGGCGCGCGCTCGGCCAGCGCGGCCAGCAGCCCGTCCAGGCGATCGCGCTCGGCCGGGCCGACCTCGTCGGGCCCGCCGGGTCCCGCGACGACCTGCGCGCCTCGCGTCATCGCCACCTCGACACCTCCCTCGTGTCATGGGAGACTAGCGCCGTGACCAGCACGGCGCCCGGCGCACCCCCCGGCTGGTACCCGGACCCCGACGGCGAGCGCCAGTGGCGGGTCTGGACGGGCGAGCGCTGGTCGACGCTCACGCGCCCCTACGGGCCGAGCGTGCCGATCCCCTCACCGGTCGAGGCGCTCACCGTGCTGCGCGCCCTGCACCGCGTGCGGCGCTCGGGCGTCGCCGCGACATTCGCCGGGTTGGGCCTGCTCGTGAGCAGCCTCGCGTACTGGCCGGGTCGCGCCCACGCGCTGGGCCCCCGCTCGGCGATCATCGGGCTCGACGTCGCCCTCGCGCTGGTGACCTGGGGGACCGCCGCTAACGCGGTCGCGCTGCGGGCCCTACGCGGACGATGGGGTCTCGTCACCGTCGCACCGGGGCTGAACGCGCTCGCCCTGCGCGCCACGCTGGCGCTGGAGCGCGATGCCCCGTCGGCCCGACCCCTGGTCGCGATCCAGGCACTGGCGATCGCGCTGTTCGCCGCCCTGGCCCCCCGCGCACCGTGGCTGGCGATCGTGCCGGTGGCGCTCGCGCTCGACCACCAGCGCGCCGTGGCGCGCGCATTCGAGCAGCGCCGTGCGCTGACGACGGGCGCGCGGCCCGCCGGCCCTAGGATCGATCGGGTCGAACGCGGGGAGGAATCGTGGCGCACGAGGAGTGGGGCCCGCTCGCGGGCCTGATCGGGACGTGGGAGTCGGGCTGGGACGGCGTGGACGTCTCGTACCACAACGACGACGGCAAAATCGACGAGACGGTCTACCGCGAGCGCACCAGTTTCGTCCCCTTCGGCCCGGTCGAGAACGGTGAGCAGCACCTCTACGGGCTCGACTACCGCACGGCCGCCTGGCGCGACGACGACACGATCCCCTTCCACACCGAGATCGGGTACTGGATCTGGGACGCGCGCGACCACCAGCTGATGCGCTGCTTCCTCATCCCGCGCGCCAGCGCCCTCATCGCCGGGGCGACGGTCGAGCCCGACGCCACCTCGTTCCACCTCCAGGCCGTACTGGGTTCGAATACCTACGGCATCCTCTCCAACCAGTACCTCGACGCCGTGGCCCAGACCACGCGCTACGACGTGTCCGTCACGATCGGTGACGGCACCTTCTCCTACGACCAGACGACCATCGTCGAGCACCGCGAGTGGCCCACCGCCATCCTTCACACCGACCGCAACACCCTCAAGCGCGTGAGTGACGACGCGTAACGTGTACGACTGGTCCGACGAGCACCGGGCGATCGCGCAGGCCGTACGGCGCTTCGTCGACGAGCGGATCCGCCCGGTCCTCGATGACCTCGAGCACGGCGACCTCGCTCCCTACGGCGTGCTGCGCGACTTCTACCGCACCTTCGGGCTCGACGAGCTCGCGCGCGAGCGCGTGGCGCGTCACCTGGCGCACGGGGTCGCCGCCCCGACGGCCGGCGGCGACACGGGGGACGGCGCCGCACAGCTGCTGGCCACCATCGAGATCTGCCGGGTGAGCCCGGGCCTGGTGACCTCGCTCGGCGTGTCGACGGGCCTCGCGGCGGGTACCGTCCTGCGCCTGGGGACCCCCGCCCAAATCGAGCGATGGGGTCGCGGCCTGGCCGCCCTCGACACCGTCGGAGCGTGGGCGATCACCGAGCCGGACTCGGGGTCCGACGCCTTCGGAGGCATGCGCACCACCGCTCGTCGCGACGGAGCCGGCTACGTGCTGAACGGCCAGAAGACCTGGATCACCAACGGTCCCTACGCGGACGTCATCGTCCTCTACGCGAAGCTCGACGAGGGCGACGGTACCGACCCGCGCGAGCGGCGCGTCGTCACCTTCGTGCTCGACCGCGGTCTCGAGGGTCTCGAGCAGTCCGCCCCACTGCGCAAGATGGGTCAGCACTCCTCGCCCACCGGTGACGTCTTCCTGCACGACGTGCGCGTGGGCCCCGAACGGCTGCTGGGCGAGTCCGAGTCAGTCCCCGGGGGCGGAAGGTCCAGCGCGCGCGACAACTTCGTCGCCGAGCGGGCCGGCGTCGCCGCCATGGCTCTGGGCATCATCGAGGAGTGCGAACGGATCGCGGTCGCCTACGCGAGCGATCGAGTCCTGTGGGGTCAACCCATCGCGCGCTACCAACTGGTGCAGCTGAAGCTCGCACAGATGGAGGTGGCTCGGCTCAACGTGCGCAACCTGGTCTTCACCCACCTGGAGCGGTCCGCCGCGGGCGTCTCCCCCTCCCTCGCCGAGGCCTCCGCGATGAAGCTGTACGCGGCCCAGGCGGCGTGCCACGTGGCCGACGACGCCATCCAGGTCCTCGGCGGCAACGGCTACATCGCCGACTACCGCGTCGAGCAGTTGAGCCGCGACGCGCGCGTTCTGCGTATCTACGCCG
>JAJZYE010000076.1:0-1111 GCA_021806055.1 Actinomycetes bacterium
AACACCCGATCCCCCTGCGTGACCGGGGCGCCGTTGCGCGACACGAGCATGCGGTACGCGGTGGAGTTGCACAGCGCATTCACCGCCGCCTCCTCCCACGTGAGGTGCGGTGGCTTGGGCATCAGCTGGTTGGCCTTCACCAGCGTGATGTCGGCCAGTCCCCCGAAGTTCGTCTCGAACCCCCAGATACGCTGGTTTCCCGCGCGCATCGAGTCATCGTGGCTGCTGGGATCCTGGTCGTCAACGTGGTTGCAGTGCACCGTGACCTCGTCACCGACCTTCCAGCCGCGCACCGCCGAGCCGGCGCGCACCACCACCCCCGCCGCGTCCGAGCCGATCACCTGGTAGTCGAGTGCGTGACGCGCCCCCCAGTAGGACTCGCGGCCCAGGCGATCAAGGAAGGTGAAGGTCGAGACCGGTTCGAAGATGCTGGTCCAGACCGTGTTGAAGTTGATCGACGACGCCATCACGACCACCAGCACCTCGTCGGGCGCCATCTCCGGCAGCGCTACCTCCTGGAGGTGCAGGCTGCGACGAGGATCCTTGTCGCGCGAGGCCATCCCCTCGAAGATGTTCTGCTCGTCGCGTCGCACCACCACCGCGCGCGTGACCGCGGGCAGCGGCGTCGCCGCCAGTATCTCGCCCGACGCCCCCGCGCGCACCGCCTCGAGAATCTCACTCATCTCGAGAGGATACTGTGCCGTTCGCCCGCGACGCTGACGGCCGCCCCCGAGCCTGGGGGGCGGAACGGTCTATCGTGACCAGTAGTCACGCAACGCGTAGGAGGACAGATCATGTCGCGCAGTGTCATCGTCGCCGGAGCGCGCACCCCGATCGGCAAGCTCGCGGGAGCTCTCGCGCCGCTGAGCGCCCAGGATTTGGGGGGCGCAGCCATCCGCGCCATCCTCGAACGCACCGGCATCGACTCGGCCGCCGTCGACGCCGTCCTCATGGGCCAAGTAGTCCAGGCGGGGCAGGGCCAGATCACGGCCCGCCAGGCCGCGGTGAAGGGGGGCATCCCCATGACCGTGCACGCCACGACCATCAACAAGGTCTGCCTCTCGGGCCTGCAGACCCTCTACCTGGCCGACTTGATGATTCGCGCCGGCGA
>JAJZYE010000076.1:1121-5662 GCA_021806055.1 Actinomycetes bacterium
CGGACATCGTCGTGGCCGGCGGAATGGAGTCGATGACCAACGCGCCGTACCTGCTGCCCGGAGCCCGCGCCGGCTACCGGATCGGCGACCAGAGCGTGATCGACTCGATGATGTTCGACGGGCTCACCTGCGCCTTCGACCAGTGCGCGATGGGCCTGTCGACCGAGCGCTACAACGACGGGCGCATCAGCCGCCAGCGCCAGGACGAGTTCTCGGCGCGCTCCCACCAATTGGCCGCGCAGGCGATCGCCGACGGACGCTTCGCGCAGGAGATCGTTCCGGTCTCGGTCCCCCAGCGCAAGGGCGATCCGGTGGTGGTGGACACCGACGAGGGAGTACGCGCGGACACGACGGCGTCGTCCCTCGCCGCCCTGCGCCCGGCGTTCCAGCGTGACGGCACGATCACCGCCGGGAATGCGTCCCAGATCTCCGACGGTGGCGCCGCCCTGCTGGTCATGTCCGCGGAGCGGGCCGCAGCCCTCGGACTCGCCCCCCTCGGCGAACTCGTCAGTTACGGCCAGGTGGCCGGCCCCGACACGTCGCTGCTGCTCCAGCCGGCGCACGCTATCGCCCAGGCTGCCGCCAAGGCCGACCTCGACCCCGCCCACCTGGACCTCTACGAGATCAACGAGGCCTTCGCCGCCGTCGGCCTGGCCTCGGCGGACGACCTCGGCCTTGACGAGAACCTCCTCAACGTGAGCGGCGGCGCGGTCGCGCTCGGTCACCCAATCGGCATGTCCGGTACCCGGCTCGCGCTCACGGCACTCACCGAGCTGCGTCGCCGCGGTGGCGGCACCGCCGCGGTCGCCCTCTGTGGCGGCGGCGGCCAGGGTGACGCCGCCATCCTGCGAAGCCTCTAACCGTCGTGGGTCACCGCGACTGGTCAGGCAGGTAACTCGCGACCAGCGGATAGGGACCTGGTCCCAGCGCCTGATCGTCGGGCACCTCCAGCACGTAGGCACCGCCGAGGGGGTAGTGTCCCTCGCGCAGCGACGTGGGGATCCGCTCGATCAGGCGCAGGACGCACTCGAGAACGGTCGGGTTGTGCGCCACCACGAGAAGCGACGACGTCCCGGGGTCGGTCGTCGCGAGCTGCGCCAGGAGATCGTCGGCGTCGACCGCGCGGCGCCCGTTGTAGATCGCCGGGCTGAACGTCACGCTCGACACGAAGGGCGTCTGCGCGAAGGCTCGCTCGAAGGTCTCGGTGGTGCGCCGCGCCGCACTGACCAGGGCCACCGTTGGCCCGAAGCGGCCCAGCGCCTCAGGGTCGCGCGCCCACTCACGCAGGCGACGACACTGCTCGCGTCCACGGCCACTCAGCGGCCGCTCGAAGTCGTCGCCCCCCGCCGCGGCCGGCGTCGCCTTGGCGTGGCGCACGATGGTCAAATACCGCACCCTCCCAGTCTGACGCACCCCGGGGCCCACCGTCGTGGTTTAACGTTCAGGGGTGCACGCGACGCTGACGTACTTCCAGGCCGTGGTAATGGGGCTCCTCCAGGGTGTGTCCGAGCTGTTCCCGGTCTCCAGCCTGGGCCACAGCGTTCTGATCCCGGCGCTGCTGGGCTGGCACAACCTGGTGAGTAGCCAGTCGGCCACGCAGTCGTTCTTCCTCGTCTTCGTCGTCGGACTGCACGTGGGCACCGCCGTCGGCCTGATCATCTTCTACCGACGAACGTGGGGCGAACTGCTCGGCGCCCTCGGGCGCCAACTGCGCATCGCACGCCGCGACGGTGCCGCCGCGCTGTGGCGTGTGCGCGACCCGTCGATAGACCGCCACTATCGACTGCTGTTCATGCTGGTTGTCGCGACCATCCCGGTCGGTCTCGCCGGACTGATATTCGACAAGACCTTGCGCGTGCTCTTCGCCAAACCGCTGGCGGCGGCGATCTTCCTCACCCTCAACGGGCTCGTCCTGCTCTTCGCCGAGTACTGGCGCCGCTCCCTCGGACGCCACGCCCGTACCACACCGCTGGGCCAGGTCAGTTCGCGGGGCGCGTTCGCGATCGGCTCCGCCCAGATCCTCGCCCTCTTCGCCGGCTTCTCACGCTCCGGTACCGCGATGACGGCGGGCCTGCTCGAGGGCTTGGACCACGAGGACGCCGCCAACTTCTCGTTCCTGCTCGCCACGCCGATCATCCTCCTCGCGGGTCTCTACAAGCTGCCCGAACTCGCCGGCCCCCTGGGCCACGGCGTGCGGATGCAGACCCTGATCGGCGCGGTGTGCGCGCTGGCGACGGCCTACGCGTCGGTGCGGTTCTTGGTGCGCTGGTTCACCACGCGTACCCTGACGCCCTTCGGGATCTACTCGCTGGTGCTGGGGTTGATCTGCGTCGTGCGCTTCGCCTAATCAGTGTGGAACGGTTGTCTAGTCCGACAGCACCCGACGGCCGTCGATCGCCCGTCCGAGCGTCAGGTCGTCCGCGAACTCCAGGTCTCCGCCTACCGGTAGTCCACTGGCCGGCTGCGACACCACCAGACCCGGCACCTGCAACAGGCGGCTGAGGTACATGGCGGTGGCCTCGCCCTCCACGTTGGAGTTGAAGCAGAGGATCACCTCCTTGACCGGCCCCCGCAGGCGCTGCAGCAGCTCCTGGATGCGCAGGCGGTCGGGCGTCACGCCCTCGAGGGGGTTTAACAGCCCGTGCAACACGTGATAGGTGCCGTGAAAGACCCCCGAGCGCTCCACCGCCACGACGTCGGGCGCGCTCTCCACGACGCAGATCACCGTCTCGTCACGCCGAGCGTCGCCACAGATCGGGCACAGCCCGCCGGTCTCCGCGATGTTGCAGCACCGCTCGCAGAACGAGAGGCGGGTCGTCATCGCCTCGAGAGACTCGGCGAGACGGGTAACGTCCTGGGCGGGCTGGCGCATCAGCCAGAACGCGATGCGTTGGGCGGATTTCGGTCCCACGCCGGGGAACCGACCGAGTTCGTCGATCACGGCCTGCAGGGCGGGGGGATAGTTCATCAGAGCTCCTGAGCTCCCGGGAACACCTCCGCGATGAGGTGCTCAGCCACGGACTCCACCACCACGCCAGGGTCCGCACCGTCCTCGCCGCCGTCGGCCTCGTCGTCCGCACCCGTCACCACCGGAGTCCCATTCTGACGCGTCGTCCCGGCGGAGCTCACCGTCGGCGCCGCTCCCACGGCCGCGGAGTCAACGATGACCTCAACGACGAAGGGCGTCTTGAACTCGTGCTCCAGGGCGCCGCGCAGTCCCGGAAGGATCGCGTCGGCGTGCTGGCGCAACTCCTCGTTGGCCACCACCAGGGTGAGCCGCTGGCCGTCGAGCGCCTGCACTCGCGCACCGCGCAAGAGTAACTGCGCCGACCGCGCCGTACGCGGCACGACGCGCTCCTCGAAGCGCCGCCGGACGTCGTCCAGGTCATCGGTCGCTGGCGACGCAGGGGCTCGTGGCGTCACCACCGGACCCGTGCTCGACACCGGCTCCACCACCGGTCGCGACGGCGATGCGGGGGCGGATTGCGACGCCGGCGAGCGGGCTCCGATGGGTGCTCGTGGCGCGCGCGGCTCGACTGGGGAGACCAGGGGCGTGCGCTCCGCCCTCTCGAGTGCGCTCACTCGTTCCTCCAGTGCCTCCACGGAACTGTCCACGTCGGGGCGCACGAGTCGAACCAATGCCACTTCCAGGGTCACAAGGCGCTCCACCGCGCTCTTCATCTCGCGTAGCGCCCGACCAAGGGTCTCCAGGATGCGAACGGTGCGCGCGAGGCCGAGCTGCTCACCCCACGCGATCAGTCGCGCCCGATCGGTGTCGATCGCGTCAGCCACCTCGGGCGCCACGAGCAGCAGGAACACCTGACGGACCTCGGCGACGAACCCCTCGGTTAGTTGCTCCGGATCCCAGCCGGCGTGCACCAGCGCGTTGAGCGCGCCCAGCGCGGCGGGCGCGTCACTACGCGACAGTGCGTCGAAGAGCGCGTCGAAGGACGGTTGCGCGTCACCGAGGTCGCCGGTCGCCACCATTTGGTCGAGCGCGCTGAGTGCGTCGCGCGCCGATCCCCGCCCGAGTCGTACAGCGGCGTCGAGCACCGCGTCGTCCGCCACCAGCGCGGCGCGCTCGCGCACCTCACGCAGCAGGTCCCCAAGCGTGTCCGCCGCGAGCAGGCGAAACTCCAGGTGCTGGGTGCGAGAACGGATCGTGGGCAGGACCTTGTGAGGGTCCGTCGTGGCCAGGACGAAGACGACGTGTGCCGGCGGCTCCTCCAGGGTCTTGAGCAACGCCGCCGACGCGGCTCGCGAGAGCTGGTGAACCTCGTCGACGATGTAGACCTTCCAGCGGCCCGGCGTGCCGTGCCACGCCCCCGCCGTAATTTCGCGAATATCGTCGACCCCGTTGTTCGACGCTGCATCGAGTTCGATGACGTCAAGCGACGCGCCGCGCGTGATTGCCCGACAGCTCTCACACGAGCCACACGCATCACCCCCCTCGGGATGCTCACAGTTGAGCGCCTTGGCGAGGATCCGTGCCGCCGTCGTCTTGCCCGTGCCCCGGGGGCCCGAAAACAGGTATGCGTGCA
>JAJZYE010000077.1 GCA_021806055.1 Actinomycetes bacterium
ACGGCGCACGGCCGCGCGTATCGTGCGGTGCGCCGCGGGGCGCACCAGGGCCACGAGCACCGCCGTCGCCCGGGCGGGCAGCCAGTTCGCGAGGTCGTCGAGCCGGGCGCTCGCCCACCCGTAGTTCTCGTAGCGCGCCGAGTGGTGGCCCACCATCGCGTCCATGGTGTTGACCGCGCGGTACCCCAGGGCACCGGCGGGCCCGAGCCACGCCGCCCACAACGCGGGAGCCACGACGGCGTCGACGGTGTTCTCCGCCACCGACTCCACCACCGCGCGCGCGATCTCCGACGCGCCGAGACCCCGCGTCTCACGCCCGACCAGGCTCACCAGTCGAGCCCGCGCCGCCTCGAGGTCACCGGCCGACAGCGCGTCGTCCACCTGACGCGCGGCCTCGCGCAGCGCCCGGCCCCCCACGGCCACGGTCGTCGCGAGTGCCGCCGAGCGCGCCAGACGTCCGACCCCCAGACCGATCCCGAGACCGACCACGGCGTGCACGACTCCGGGCGCCCGCCGATCGCGGTAGAGGTGGCGCTCGAGTGCACCCATGACGGTGCCGAAGCCCACCACCGGGTGCCACGACGCGGGCGGCTCGCCCAGCCACCGATCCGCCACCAGCCCCGCGGCGGCCCCCAGCGGCCACGCGACCCGGCGTGCGACTCTCATCGCCACGCCAGCACCACCAGCGCGCAGGTCTCGCCCACCACCCCCGCGGCGCCGAGCACGTCGCCGGTGAAGCCGCCGATCCGCCGCCACGACAACACACCCACCGCGGCCACCGCGAGGACCTCGGCGACGAGGGACCACCACCCCCGCGCGCCGCTCGACCAGACGAGCGCGGCGCCGGCGAGCACGAGGCCCACCACCGTCGACGACGCCACCGCGACGCGCGTGACGGCACCACGCGACCCCACCGCGAGGAAGCTGGTCACCAGGCCACCCGTACGCGCGTAGGGCAGAGCCCAGGTCATCGCGACCATGAGGGTGCGCGACGCGCACCAGATCCCCGCCACCGCCAGGATCGTGGGCCGCAGACTCGCCAGTGCGCCTACGCGCAGCGCCAGGACCGCGACCGCGGACACCACGCCGAAGGCCCCAGCCGCCGGGTCGGCCATGACCGCGAGACGACGCGGGCGCGTCATCGGTGCGAGCAGCCCGTCGGCGCTGTCGATCAGTCCGTCCAGATGGAGCAGTCCCGTGAGCACCAGGTCGGCGACCACGGCGAGCGTCGCCGCGAGCAGGGGCGGCCAACCACGTGCCGCCGCCCACCAGACCCCTCCCACGGCGGCGCCGATGGCGCCACCCACCACGGGGAACCAGACGAACGTCGTGGGAGTCGGCGCGCGCGCCGAGCCGAAGAGCGTGAGGAACGCCACCGCCCGCCTCACGGCGCCGACTTCACGCGTAGCGCCTGGCCCGCGACGACCAGCACGACCTCGTGCGCGATCACCGCCACGGCCTGGTTGACGGTTCCCAGCGCGTCGCGGAACACCCGCCCCGCCTCGCTCGGCGGGTGCACGCCCAGACCCACCTCCTCGGACACCACGACGACGTCGTCGTCGTGCGCGCGCAGGGCCCCACAGAGAGTGGCGGCGAGAGCGTCGTCGTCACCGTCGTCGGCGATGGCCACCCACGTGCCCAGGGAGTCTATCAGCACCGGGCCGCTCGTCGTCGCGAGCGTGCGCGCGAGGTCGGGTCCTGCGTCGAGCGTGACCCACTGCGCGGGTCGGCGCATCTGGTGCGCGCGCACCCGCGCCGCCACGTCCGCGTCGTCGCCCACCACGATGGTCGCCACGTACGTCACCCGCCCACCACGAGTGGCGAGAAGCGACTCGGCGTAGGCGGACTTCCCCGACCGGGCGCCCCCGAGGACCAGCGTGATCACCGCGGGTACCGCCGAGCTCCGTCGCGCACGGCGGCGTAGACGCTCCGGGCGAGGCGCGAGCCCCACTGCGAGCGCGGACCGGCGAAGTCGTCGCCGTCGCCGCCTCGCGCACTGGCGACGCACACCGCGTCCGACGCCGTGCCGGTCCCCGCGACACCCTCGTCGAACAGCGCCTGACACTTCGCCTCGGTCGCCGTCGTGAGCGCGTTGCACAGCGCCGCGTCACTCAGGGGAACCGGCACGAACACCACGATGTTGATCGTCCCCACCGCGGGCTCGTCGGCGCCGTCGCCGTCGGGCGCCGCGGCCCAGGTGGGGCGGGCGAGGCCCACCGTGACGTGAGCGTCGACACCGCCGTCCGTGGCGTGGCGCACCGCGCGCACCGCCGCGGCGGTCAGCAGTCCCACGCCGTCGCCCGCGAGCCCCAGGGTCGAGGCAAGCTCGCGCACGTGCGCCGCGACGTCGACGCGACCGTACCCCGACGGGACCTGCGCGTTGAGGATCCAGTCGCGCTCGCCCACGCCACCGCCACTAGCGGCCGTCGCCGCCACGCGCATCGTCGGGGCGAGGGGCCAGTAGAGCAGGTCGAGGGTCTGGCCCTCCTCGACCCGGGAGGTCACACGGGGCCGGTTCAATACTCGATGCCCTTCATCGCGCGGATCCCCTGGTCGTAGGCGTGCTTGATCACCCGCATCTCCGTGGCGGTGTCGGCCAGGTCGAGCAGCTCCGCCGGGGCGTTGCGCCCGGTGATGATCACGTTGGTGGAGCGCGGCCGACCGGCGATCACCCCGAGCACGTCGTCCAGGTCGATCCACCCGTAGACCAGGGCGTAGGTCATCTCGTCGAGGATCACCAGCTGGTAGTCGCCGGAGGTGATCTTGGCCCGCGCCACCTCCCAGGCGTGGCGACCCTTGGCGACGGTCTCGTCGATGTCGCGTGACTCCCAGGTGAAGCCGTCACCGAGTGACTGCCACTCGATGCCCAGGTGCTCGGCCAGCTTGCGCTCCCCCGACTGCCACTTCCCGCTCTTGAGGAACTGGACCACGCTGACGCGCCATCCCCGAGCCCAGGCCCGGCCCATCACGCCGAAGGCGGCGGAGGACTTGCCCTTGCCGTCGCCGGTGTTGACCAGGACCAGTGAGTCCGCGCGGCGCAGGGTGGGTGGCGCGGCGGGTCGCTCTCGCAGGGCCTCGTCTCGGGCGACAGTGGGGTTCTCGTCTCGCGGGGTACTGGTCATCATGTCCTTTCACGTTGTCGGCGGGGCACGACGATGACCTCACCGTCATCGCTGCGCAGAATCTGGACTCTCGTGCCGAAGTGCTGGTCGAGCGATCCCTCGACCAGCACCTCGTCGGCGGGCCCCGCGGCGACGATCGAGCCCTGAGCCAGGAGAACGAGGCGATCGGCGAACTGTGCCGCCAGGGTCAGATCGTGCAGCGCGCTCACCACCGTGAGAGAGCGCTCGTGGCGCAACTCGTCCACGAGTTCGAGGGCCTCGACCCTCCGGCCGAGGTCGAGCGCGCTGGTCGGCTCGTCGAGGAGCAGGATCGGCGCCTCCTGGGCGAGGGCCCGCGCCAGCACCAGACGCTGCAACTCGCCCCCCGACATCGCGCCCAGAGGTCGATCGGACATGTGCGCCAACGACAGGCGCGCGAGCAACTCCCCGCAGTGGACACGATCCTGGGGACCCTCGGCACCGAAGTAGCCGAGGTGCGGGAGTCGACCCAGCGCGACGTAGTCGATCGCCCGCATCTGCACCGGCAACTCGGGCTTCTGAGGTACGTACGCCACCAACTGGGCGAAGTGGCGACGTGACAGTCGAGCCGTGTCGTGCCCGTCGATGTGCACGCCGCCCTCGTAGGGACTCAGACGCGCCACGGCGCGCAACAGGGAACTCTTGCCCGCCCCATTGGCCCCGATGAGACCCAGCCATTCGCCGGGCGCGACCGCGAGGTCCACGTCACGCACGGCAACGGTCTGCTCGTAGCGTACGACCAGGCCCTCGACGCGCAGCGCGCCCCGGGGGCCGGGTGAGGGCGCGGGCGGGCGCATCACAGGACACCCTGCTGCGAGCGGCGCGAGCGCAGCACGAAGATGAAGAAGGGGCCTCCGATGAACGCGGTCACCACCCCGAGGGGTACCTCGCCGGGCGCCTCCAACATTCGCGCTCCCAGATCCGCGAGGATGAGAAACGACGCCCCGCTGATCATCGACACCGGCAGGACCACGCGGTAGCTCGCGTTCGTGGTGAGCCGCACCAGGTGCGGGACGATGATGCCCACGAAGCCGATCAGCCCGCTCACCGACACCGCCGCGGCGGTACCGAGCGTCGCGGCCGCCACCACGACGAGGCGCACCCGCTGCGGATGCACGCCAATCGTGCTGGCCTCCTCCTCACCGATGCGCAGAGCGTCGAGCAGACGACGATGGGCGAGCAGTACGGCGCCACTGACCACCACGTAGGGGAGAATCAGGCGAACGTCAGTCCACGACGCCGTGGAGAGGCTGCCAAGGATCCACGCGTACACCGGCTGCAGGTCCGCCGCGTGCTGCTGCTGCAGGTTGGTCTGGATGGCGGTGAACAGCGCGGCCACCGCCACCCCCGCGAGCACGATCGACGTGCCCGAGGACCGCTGACCGGTGCGCGCCCCCATGAGGTAGGTCAGCGAGACGGCCGCCGCGCCGCCGAGGAAGGCCGCCACGGGCAGCCACTCGAAGGACGCGCGCGGCGTGACGATGGCGATCGTCGCCCCGAGCCCCGCACCCGCGGCCACGCCTAGAAGGTAGGGATCGGCAAGAGGATTACGAAAGACTCCCTGGTAGGCGGCGCCACCGGCGGCGAGCATCGATCCCACGAGACCCGCCAGGACGACCCGGGGCAGCCGGATCTCCCAGACGATGGCGTTGGCGACGGCCGAGGCCGAACTGTGGTAGTGGACGAGGGGCACGTGCGAGGCGAGGACGCCGAGCACGGTGGCGAGCGAGAGGCTCGCCGGGCCTATCGCGGTGCTGACCACCACCACGACCACCAGCACGACCGCGGCGACGAGGAGCGGAACCGTCGTCGACACCCCGGCGACCACCCCGGCGGCCTCCGGAGTGGTCGCCGGGGCCGGCTCGCCGTGACGGTGACGACGCCAGCCAGGCATCGCGCTAGCCCTGGTACTTCTTGATGGCGTTGGCGACCTCCTGGAGTAGGTTCACGATCCGTGGCCCCCACCGCGAGGCGATGTCGGCGTTGAGGTTGACGATGCGGCCGTGGCTCACGGCGCTCAGCACCGACCAGCCGGGTCGCGCGGCCACCGACTGGGGCGTCACCTGACAGCACGGACCGTCAGTGAGGAAGATGTAGTCGGGATTCGCCTGGATGATGAACTCCGCGTTCAACTGGGGGTAGCCCCCGTTGGTGTTCACCCCCGCGGCGTCGGCGATCGACGACAGACCGAGGAGACCGAGGAGCTGGCCCATGAACGTGTGCGACGTCACCGAGTAGTACGTGGGGTCGAGCTCGTAGTAGTAGGTCGTCCCAGCCGGCACGTGCGGTGTCGTGCGCACGATCTGGGCGATGCGGGCCTTGAGCCGGCCCACCTCGGCCACGGCCCTCGCGTAGTTGCCGGTGGCCCGACCCAATCCCAGGTACTGGTGGTAGGCCACCGCCAACGTCGGCGCCGCAGGATCGTAGAGGACGGGGATCTTCAACTTGGCCATCTGTGCGACGAA
>JAJZYE010000078.1 GCA_021806055.1 Actinomycetes bacterium
CATCGGCCGACTCCTCGGCGACGACACCTGGCGCTACCGAGCCGCACGCGTGGTGGGACGACCCATACTGCGCCTCTACCGTGCCCTCACCGGGCGTCAGAAGCGCGTCGTGCCCCGCGACGCCCGCGTCGTCGCTCCCGTCGACCCCGAAGTCGCCTTCCCCATCAACTACCAACCCCAGCCACTGGCGACCCTGAAGATCTCCTTCGAGGCCGACCATCGTTTCGCGTCGGTGCTGGTGGTCGAACTCGAGGACGACGCGCCGGACGAGCAGGTGGCGGACCAGCTGAACCGCGCCATCGCGACGACCGACGCCACGTGGCTGCTGGTGCTCAACCCGTCCGCATCCCCGACCGAGCGCGTGGCCACCACCCGGCTACTGCTCGACCACGCCCGCGACGAGGACGACGTCGTCTTCGCTGACGAGACGGGACCCAATCCGGCGACGCCGATCCTGAAGAGCCCCGCGGTGGGGGTGCACACTCTGTTGAGCTACAACGTCGTTGGTCGGCCGGCGCTGGTACGGGTCAGCCGTCTGCGCGCCGTGGGTGGCTTCGCCACCGACGCGGGCCAGGCCGCGGAGCACGACGCCTACCTACGACTCAGCGAGGACGGGGCCACCTTCCACCACGTCGCGCTCGTGCTGCCCGGGGGCCGGGGACCGCGCGCCTTCGACCCCGCGCAGATCGACGGCGCAACGGTGCGCGTCGTCGAGGCGGCCCTCGCGCGGCGGGGCTGGGCGGGGCGCGTCGAGGCGGACGGCGAAGTCGCGGGCGTCGTGCACTGGCGCCTCAACCCACCCGTGCCAGCGCCGTCGATCGACATCGTCATACCCACCCGCGACCGACTCGACCTGGTGCGACGATGCCTCGACGCGATCGAGTCCATCACCACGTACCCGAACTACGACATCATCATCCTCGACAACGACTCGCAGGATCCCGAGACCCTCGACTTCTTCGCCACCACTCGCTACCGCGTCGTGGCCTGCCCCGGACCCTTCAACTACGCGCACATCGTCAATCGCGGCGTGAGCCACTCGAGCGCCGACTACGTGGTCACGCTCAACAACGACACCATCGTGATCACCCCGGACTGGCTCGAACGGCTCGTCGCACTGTGCGCACTGCCTGACGTGGGCATCGTGGGCGGATGCCTCATCGACCAGAACGGACGACGCGAGCACGAGAGCATTGTCATCTCGCCCTACCCCCAGCACCTGCGCACCGACTCGAACTACCCCCACCGCGACCAGTTCTCGCGCGCCACGCGCGACGTGGCCGCCGTCACCGGCGCCGTCCAGATGGTGACCCGAGGGTTCTGGGAGGAGCTGGGCGGCATGGACGAGTCGCTCAAGGTGGTCATGAACGACGTCGACATCTGTCTGCGCGCCCAGGTACGCGGCCGCCACGTCGTCTACACCCCCGACGTGCAGCTCTTCCACCACGTCAGTTCCTCACGCGGCACCCTGGACCCGCTCGACGACCGCAACCGCTTCATCCGGCGCTGGGACATCTTCGGCAGCTTCCGGGATCCGTACTTTCCCGAGTCACTGCTGCTTCTAGGCGAGACCATGTACTACCGCTACCGCTGACCCGGCGACGTCCCGGAGTGCGCCGGACGGCCCTGTAGCCTGTTCGGGTGCCATCACTCGGGACCCGCCTCGTCGCACGGTACCGGCGCCTCCCCCCGTCCGTGATCCCCGTCGCGGTGATCATCGTGATGGTGCTGCTCGGCAACTTCATGTACGTCAGTGGCCTGGCGAACAACGACCCGATCTCCTGGACCGCCGGCATCTCGCACGCCATCTGCCGGGTCACCTGCGGGCGACCGATGATCGACCCCAACGTCGGCTTCCTCACCCAGCCGCTCGGCCACCTGGCCGCGATGGACCTGCTCCACGGGCACATGCCGTGGTGGAACCCCTACGAGGGGCTCGGCCAGCCCCTCGCGGGCGAGATGCAGGGCGCCTCGCTCTTCCCACTCACCCTGCTCTTCGCGCTGTCCAGTGGCCTCGTGTGGTTCCACGTGATCCTGGAGATCATCGCGGGGCTGTGCACCTACTTCCTGGCCCGGCGCCTCTCGATCCCAGTGGTCTTCGCGACGACCGCCGGGGCGCTCTTCGCACTGAACGGAACCTTCGCCTGGCTGGGCAACGCGGTGCTCAACCCGGTCGCGTTCCTACCGATGCTGCTGCTCGGCGTGGAGATGATCATCGACGCCGCCGGGGCGCGACGTCGAGGGGGCTGGTACCTGGCGGCCCTCGCCCTGGCCCTGTCGATCTACGCCGGCTTCCCGGAGGTGGCCTACCTCGACGGCCTGCTCGCGGCCGCCTGGGCCGTGGTGCGCTGGTTCTCCCTCGAACGGGCGCCGCGCCTGGTCGCGGCCCGGCGCCTCGGCCTCGCCGCGGTCGTCGGCGCGGTGCTCTCGCTACCGATCGCCGTCCCCTTCCTCGACTTCTTGAAGGTGGCCAACGTCGGCGGCCACGTCGCGGCCAGCGACGGCGTCGCCTTCCTCTCGCCCCAGGCGGGGCCGATGCTGCTCGACCCGTACATCTACGGCACGCTCTTCTCCAACCGCAACGCGATCGACGGCTGGGGCGGCATCGGTGGGTACTTCTCGGTCAGTGTCGCCGCCCTCGCACTGCTGGGCCTCTTCGGCGCACGCCACCGCGCCCTGCGCCTCGTGCTGGGCGCGTGGGTCGGCCTCGGACTGCTGGGTGCCTTCAACCTCCTGGACATGCGCCACGTGTGGAACATCCTGCCGCGAATGGACACGGTGGCCCTGTCGCGCTACATCTTCCCCAGCGCCGAGATGGCGCTCGTCATCCTCGCCGCCCTGGGTCTGATGGACTTCGCCGAGAGCGTGCGGGCCCGTCGGCTCTACTGGCTCACCACCGCGGTGGCGCTGGCCCTGCTGACCTGGGGAGCGCTAGACGCCGCCCAGGTCAACGATGGCGTGGTACTGACGAATAAGGCCCGCATCATCTTCATCGGCCTGCACGCCCTGCCCTTCATCGCGATCGGGCTGCTCGTGGTGCTCGGGCTGTTCGCGCGATGGCACTACACCCCGGTGCTCATGGCCCTGGTCCTCGTCGGCGAGGCACTGCTGCTGTTCTTCGTGCCCACTGCCGAAGCCCCCAAGCAGATCACCGTGGACCAGGCTCCGATCACGTTCCTGCGCACGCACCAGGGGGAACAACGCTACCTGGACTTCGCCGTGCTCTACCCCAACTGGGGATCACAGTACGGCGTCTACTCACTGAGCGCCATCGACCTGCCCTTCCCCAACGAGTTCGCCAACTTGCTCGCGACCACGCTCGACCCCTCGCTCTCCCCCTCCAACCAGTTCGTCGTCCAAGGGGGAATGACCGGCGTCATCAAGCAGGAGAAGGACCTGATCGCCCACTTCGCGGCCTTCGAGGCGGCGTCGGTCAAGTACCTCCTGATGCCGAGCACCGCCGTGATCGCACCGGCCCTGACCGCCCTCGGCGTGACCCGCGTCTACCACGACTCACTGGCCACGATCTACCAGATGCCCCACCCGCGGCCCTTCTACACCACCGCGGCCCCCTGCCAGATCACCAGCACGTCACCCGACACCGCGACGGTGACCTGCGCGCACCCGACCACACTCCTGCGCACCGAGTTGTCCATGGCGGGCTGGCACGCGACCGTCAACGGGCGCGCCGTGCCGATCACCACCGCCCAGAGCGCCTACCAGAGCATCGCGCTGCCGGCGGGCCGCTCCGACGTCGCCTTCACCTTCCTGCCCCCTCACGAGACGCTGGCGTTGACCGCGGGCGCCGTGGCGCTGCTCTTCCTGCTCGGCTCGTGGGTCGTGGATCGCCGTCGCCCCACCTCGTCACCCCGCCACGCTCGTCCCATCCAGCGATTCGCCCGCCGTCGACCCGGCGCGGCGGGGACGTGGCGCGAGACGTCACCGTGAGTGACCGCGTCGACGCCATCGACCTCACGGCCAGTCTCTCGCGCGAGGAGTCCGAACAGCGAGTCGCACTGGCCCAGCGACGCCTCGAGCACCTGCGCCTCACGACCGCGGGCCTGCTGGGCTCGCCGGCGCGGGGACCGGGACTCCTGGTGCTCTTCGAGGGCTTCGACGCGGCCGGCAAGGGTGGTGTCATCCGTCGACTCACCCAGGGGCTCGACCCGCGCCACGTCCTCGTCGTACCCGTCGCCGCGCCGACCGAGGATGAGACCCGCCACCACTTCCTGTGGCGCTTCCAACCGTCAATCCCGGGTCGCGGTGCGATGACGGTCTACGACCGCTCCTGGTACGGAAGACTGCTCGTCGAACGCGTGGAGGGTGGGTTCGATCACGCCACGGCCCGGACGTCGGCCAAGGAGATCGTCGACCTGGAGCGTTCCCTCGTCGACGACGGCGTGACGATCGTCAAGTTCTGGCTGCACATCTCCGACGAGGAGCAGCTGCGCCGCTTCAACGAACGCGCCAACAACCCGCTGAAGTCGTGGAAGCTGACGCCGGATGACTGGCGTAATCGGATGAAGCGGGGCGACTACCTCGAGGCCCTACGCGACCTGCTCGAGTGGACCGATCACTCCCACGCGCACTGGGACCTCATCGCGGGAGAGAACAAGCACTTCGCGCGCGCCATGGTGCTCGAAACCCTCATCGAGCGCTGGACCCACGACCTCGATCGCCGAGGCTTCCCCGTGCCGCCCTCGCGTGGCAACGACTACCTGCGGTAGTCCCAGGTCGCCGTTGGCCCCGGGTGGTGATTCTCGCCCGCGGGGGCGAGCCCGAGACAGTACTGTCAACTCATGAGCCCGACTACCGCGCCCGCGCGCTACGCCATCACGATCCCCTTCGACGGCGTCACCCTCGCCGAGCACCGCGACTGGTTCACGCGACTGGCCGACCTCGGCTACAGCGACGTCTGGTCCTCAGAAGTGGACGGCGTCGACGGTTTCACGCCCCTGGCCCTGGCTGCCGCCTGGGAGGCCCGACTACGCGTGGGCGTGGCCGTCGCCCCGGCCTTCACGCGCGGTCCGGCCCTGCTCGCGATGAGCGTGGCGGCCCTCGCCGAGGTGGCCGGGGACCGCTTCATCATGGGTCTGGGCGCGTCGAGCCAACCGGTCGTCGAGCGCTGGAACGCGATTCCCTACGACCAGCCCTACGCGCGCACCCGCGACGTCCTGCGCTTCCTGCGTCGCGCCTTGAACAACGAGAAGATCGACGAGACGTTCGAGACCTTCGCGGTGCACGGCTTTCGACTGAGCCGCCCGGTCGCCGTGCGCCCGCCCGTGCTGCTCGGTGCGCTGCGGCCGCGGATGTTACGCCTCGCCGGGCACGAAGCCGACGGGGCCATCCTCAACTGGCTCGCGGCGGGTGACGTCGCGCGCTGCCGCGAGGAGATCGGCGCCGCCGCGACCGTCGCGGCCCGGCTCTTCGTCATCCCGACCACCGACGCCGAGTCGGCGCGCGCCATCGGACGGCGCATGATCTCCTCCTACCTCACCGTCGGTGCCTACGCCGAGTTCCATCGCTGGCTCGGCCGCGGCGACACCCTCCAGCCGGTCTGGGACCGATGGGCGGCTGGCG
>JAJZYE010000079.1 GCA_021806055.1 Actinomycetes bacterium
GTGGGAGTCTGGCTGTACCACGAACACCTGGCCACCAGCGGGCTGCGCGCGCCTCTCGCGGCTATCGCGTTCGCCCTCATGGCGGGAGGCGTCATCGTCCTCTCGCGTACCGCTCCCGCGACAATGGATCGCGCACCACGTCCTGACGAGAGCACCACGTCCTGACGAGAGCGCCACGTCCTGACGAGAGCGCCGCTAGGTGAAGTCCTCCTCGCGGTACTCCTCACTGCGTCGTTCACCACCCGTCTCCTCGATCGCACGGAGTTCGACCCGGCGTATCTTTCCGCTGATGGTCTTAGGGAGATCGGCAAACTCGAGACGTCGCACGCGCTTGTAGGGTGCCAGACGCTCGCGACAGTGGCGCAGGATGTCACCCGCCAGCTCCCGGCTCGGGGTCTGGCCAGCCACGAGCGCGACGTACGCCTTGGGTACCGAGAGGCGCAGCTCGTCGGGTGCCGGCACGACGGCGGCCTCGGCCACGGCCGCGTGCTCAATGAGCACGCTCTCCAGCTCGAAGGGGCTGATGCGATAGTCACTGGACTTGAAGACGTCGTCGGTGCGCCCCACGTACGTGATATAGCCGTCCTCGTCACGGCCGGCCACGTCGCCGGTGTGGTACCAGCCCCCGGCGAACGCCGACTCGTTACGCGCGTCGTCGACCCCACTCGCGGACCGGTACCCGGCCATCAGACCGACCGGCCTCTGCGGGGTGAGACGCACGCAGATCTCCCCCTCCTGCGCGACCTCTCCGGTGACCGGATCGACCAGATCAATGTCGAAGCCGGGGACAGGGCGTCCCATCGAACCCGCCTTGACGGTCTGGGATGGCGAGTTACCAATCTGCACGGTCGTCTCGGTCTGACCGAAGCCGTCACGAATCGTCAGTCCCCAGGCACGCTCGACCTGGCTGATGACCTCGGGATTGAGGGGCTCACCCGCGGCCACGAGCTCTCGCAGCGACATTGGCCAGGACGCCAAGTCCTGTTGGATCAACATGCGCCACACGGTGGGCGGCGCACAAAAGGTCGTCACCCGCGCGTCGCGCAGCACGTCCAGCATCGCGCGCGCGTCAAAGCGCTCGAAGTTGAACATGCACACCGTGGCGCCCGCGATCCACGGCGCGAACACGCACGACCACGCGTGCTTGGCCCAGCCGGGACTGGAGACGTTCAGGTGCACGTCACCCTCGCGCAAGCCGATCCAGTACATGGTGGACAGATGGCCGATCGGGTAGCTCGCGTGCGTGTGCTCCACCATCTTGGGCAGCGCGGTGGTACCCGACGTGAAATAGACCAGCAGCGGGTCACTGGCCCGGGTAGGGCCGTCCACCTCGAAGCGGTGGGTGGACTCACGCGCCGCCGCGTACTCGAGCCATCCCGCGACCGGCTCCCCCACGGCCACGCGCACGTAGGACCCCCCCACCTCGGCGAACCGCTCGGTGATGTCCGAGCGCGCGATGACCGCCCCCGCGTGCGCGCGATCTACTCGGTCGCGCAGGTCGCTCGTCGTGAGCAGGGTGCTCGCCGGGATGATCACGGCGCCGAGCTTCATCACCGCCAGCGTCGTCTCCCACAGCTCCACCTGGTTACCCAGCAGCACCAGGATCCTCATGCCCCGCGTCACCCCGAGCGAACGCAGCCACCCGGCGAGCTGGTCGGAACGGGCCGACAGCTCGGCGAACGTGTACGACGCATCACGCCCGTCGTCCTCGATGATGCGTAACGCGGGCTCGTCGCCCCGCTCGCGCGCCAGGACCCCATCAAACCAGTCCAGAGCGAAGTTGAAGTAGTCGGGACGCGGCCACACGAAGCCCTCGCGTGCGGCGGCGTAGTCGTCGCGCGACGCCACGAGGAAGTCGCGCGCCGAGCGAAACACCTCTCCCGGTGAACCCGAAGTCGTGTGTGCCATTTCCGTCGCCATCACACCCCCTACCCTGTCCCCGTGCCGAGAGTAGCAACTCGCCGGCCCCACCACGAAAGGATGCCGTCCGGCGCCCGTGCGGCGCCGTGCGAGACGAGCCCGGTAAGGTGGTCGACGATGGCGCCACCCGACGACTCGTACGACCTGGCGCTGGCTGCCGCCTCCCTTCGAGCGAACGCCGCCGACCTCACGGCCCTGCTCACGAGCCTCGCGGACCAGCTCGCCGACACCCTCGGAACCCGCCTGCGGGTCCAGCGCACCAGCCGACGGCGCCACGACACGGCCGTGAGCGCGGTGACGGTCGCGCTCGGCTCGGACGAGTTCACGGCCGCACTGGACGACGGTGACGTCCGCTGCCAGGTCGCCCACGTGTCGGGCGGCATCCGGATTCGTAACGAGGCACTCGACCTCCAGTCCTGGCTGGTGCGACTGCTCGACGCGCTTCGTGCGGAGGCCGCCCATAGCGACCGGGCTCGCGCGGCGCTGGAACACATCGTGATAGGGGGAACCAGTTGAGTGATGCACCCAAGGATCTACCCGAGGCCAGTGAGCGGCGCCTCGAGGAAATTGAACACGGCCTGTTCACCTCGGATCTCTCGGTGAACGAGTTCCTCCTCGTCAAGGAGGCGGGCTACCACCCGCTCGGCTTGGTGATGGGCTCGTCGATCTACCACACCGGGATCCAGACCCGGAAGTGGGGAGAAAGCCAAGAGTTGACCAAGTTGACCGAGGCCATGTACAACGCCCGCGAGCTGGCGATGACGCGCATGGAGGAGGAGGCCAGCGAGCTGGGCGCCGACGGCGTCGTCGGGGTGCGCCTCGACGTCAACTACTACGAGTGGGGCAAAGACGCCGCCGAGTTCATCGCCGTCGGCACCGCGGTCAAGGCGGAGGACGGCGTCTCGCGACGCAACGCTCTCGGCAAGCCCTTCACGTCGGATCTGTCGGGTCAGGACTTCTGGACCCTACTGCGCACCGGCTACCTGCCCCAGGGACTGGTGATGGGGACCTGCGTCTACCACATCGCCCACCGGGGACTGGGCCAGACGCTGGCCACGACCGGTCAGAACGTCGAACTGCCCAATTTCACCCAAGCCCTCTACGAGGCTCGTGAATTGGCGATGACCCGCATGCAGGATGAGGCGAGCCGCCTAGGGGCGGCGGGAGTCGTGGGTGCGCGCCTCGAGGAGAAGACGCACCAGTGGGGGTCGCACACGATCGAGTTCCTGGCGCTGGGCACGGCGGTCACGCGCACGGCGGACGAGATCACGCTCACCCCGCCCGTGACCATCATCTCCCTCGATCACTGATGAGTGACGACCTGCCCGAAGCGGCGCGCGACCGCCTTCACGGCGGTGCCTTCACCTCCGGCCTGAGCGTGGCGGACCTCGCCGCCTGTCACGCGATGGGCCTCGAGCCGATCGGCCTCGTCCAGGGGTTCTGCGCAATGCAGTGGGGCTACGGCCCGGCGCGAATGGGGTTCGGCTCGGGCGGAGGACTGGGTATGGGCTTGGCCACGGGCCTCGCGCCCAACGTGGCGAGCGGCGGCTACGTGCAGAACTACCAGTGCCCGCACGGCATGGTCTCCGCCGAGCACCGCCAATGGGGCCAGAACTACGAGCAGACCTGGATCGAGCAGAGCTGGCACGACGGCTACGCCGCAGCGAGTCACCGGATGCTCGAAGAGGCCACGACGCTGGGGGCACACGGCGTCGTCGGCGTCGTGGACAGCGTCGCCTCGCTCGTCGAAGTCGGGGTCGTCGAGTTCCACCTTCTCGGCACGGCGGTCGTCGTCACCGGCCTCGAACGACCCGCGTCGCCATGGGCCACATCACTCGCCGGCCAGCGCCTCGCCAAGCTCTTCGAGGCGGGTTACGCACCGGTCTCAACGATCGCCGTCGTGTCGTCCGTGCGCGTCTGGGCGTCGTGCATGACCGAGTACTTCATGGGGTCGGGCGCGGGGCTGTGGTCCGCCCCCGCGGACTCGGTCGAGATCGACCAGCTCGTGAGCGCGCGCACCCGCGCGCGTCAGCTCGTGCGCGAGCGCGCCCGTAGCCAACTCCAGGGGGACGAGCTCCACGGCGTGGACCTGCGCGTGAACGAGCGCGAACCCGGGCCAGGCGACATCGACATCGAGGTACAGCTACGCGGCAACCGCGTACGTCGGGCTCGTCCCGCCGATCCTCTCGCGTTCCCCCGACCCGCGGTCTCGCTGTCGTGAGCACGACCCCGCCCCGCCCCCACCCGGTGCCCGAGGGCCTGCCCGCCGCGGTTCGCCAGGCCCTCGCAGTCGCCGAGCCCCGTCACGGGGCCCACGCGGGCCTCACGTCAGACCTCACCATCGACGAGACGCTTATCCTGCACAGCATCGCCTGGGCCCCTCGCGACCTCGTGGTCGGACTCTCGGTGCAGTCAGTGCCCTCGGTGATCTGGTCGTGGGGCAGTGGCGAGATCGAACTCGCGTCGCGCGCGCACGCGCGAGCCTTCGCGCACGCCGTGGCGCGCCTGCACGCGGAGGCCGTCGCGGTGGGAGCCCACGGCGTGGTAGGGGTCCACGTCGAGCGACGGATCCTGTCCTCGCACATCGAGGTCGAGCTGGTCGGCACGGCGGTCGCCCCCATCGACGCGCGACCGTTACCCGACGCCCAGGTCTTCGTCTCGGACCTGCCAGCGCGTGACTTCGCCCTGTTGTTCGTCGCCGGATGGCGACCGGTCGCCCTCGCCGTCGGGGCGAGCTTCACCTACGCGCCGCGACGAGCGGTCGGGGCGGCCCTTCGACAACAGACCCAGAACGTCGAGTTGACCAACTACACCGAAGCGCTCTACAGCGCTCGCGCCACGGCAATGGAGCGCATGCAGCGCGCCGCGCTCGACGCCCACGGTGCCGGGATCGTCGACGTCACCGTCACCGAGGGCCCACTGCACTTCGCGGCCCACGCGATCGGCTTCACGGCGTGGGGCACCGTCGTCACCCCAACGCCCAACGCGCGATCGATCGATCCGATCACGACCGTGTCACTCGACGACACCGTGAGCGCCTTCGACGTCGCATCGCTGGCGTGACGCCGGCTAAATGACGCGCGACAGCCCCCCGTCGAGGCTGACACCCACCCCGGTGAGATAGCTCGCGCGCGACGACAGGAGGAACGACGCCAGGTCGGCGAACTCCGCGGCACGTCCCACACGACCCAGCGGCACACCAGACGACGACGCCAGATCAGCGTAGAAACTCGCGAGGTCGCGTCCCGCGTCGCGCGCCCGGCGCACCCACTGACCCGACTCGATGAGCCCGATCAAGACGGCGTTCACACGCACCCCGCGCGGTCCCATCTCTCCAGCCAGCGCCTTGGTAAGTGCGAGCCCCGCCGCCCGCGACGCCGAGGTCGGCGTCGATCCCACGCCCGGGGTACGCGCCATGATGGCCAGGACGTTCAGGATCGAGCCACCGGTCGCGACCAGGTCATCCAGCGTCGCGCGGGCCACGCGCAGCGCCCCCACGACCTTCAGCTCGTAGTCATCGCGCCACTGCTCGTCGCTCGACGCAGCCACCAGGGTGCCGGCTGAGCGCCCCGCGTTGTTGACGACGCCGTCGAGGCGCCCGAAGCGAGCCCGCGCCACGG
>JAJZYE010000080.1 GCA_021806055.1 Actinomycetes bacterium
GCGAACGTCCCGTAGCTCTCGTCGACCTCCAGGACGAGCTGGGGACCGCCCCAGTGCCCGTTGGGGCCCACCCCGCGCACCGGCGCCCCGACCAGACGAGAGTCGTCGCGCCCCGCCGCGTTCAGCACGTGCACCATCATCGACGTGGCCGTCGTCTTGCCGTGCGTGCCCGTCAGGCCAATGACCGGCTCCAACCGGCCGAGTTCGGCCAGGGCCCGCGCGCGCGGCACCAACTCAGCCCCGCGCTCGCGCGCCGCCACCAGCTCCACGTGCGACGCCGCCACCGCCGGCGACCAGAGGACCACCTCCGCGCCCTCACCGTGGTGGGGGTCGCGGCCCACTCGCGCGTCGACGCCGGCGCCGACCAGCTCCTCGAGTTCGGGCGACGCCCGATCGTCGCTCCCTGAGACCACGCAGCCGAGCTCGCTCAGGAGTCGCGCCAGACCGCTCATCCCCGCTCCACCGACCCCCACGACGTGCACGCGTCGACCGGGCTCGAAAATCATCACGGCAACCTGCCCACCTCGCGCACCACGCGCGCGATCGCCGCGGCGGCGTCGGGGTGCGCCAAGCGACGCGCGGCCTCGCCCATCGTCGTGGCCACCTCACCGCTCAGCACCGTGCGCAACGCGTCGCCCAGGGAGGAGGCGTCGCAGCGAGCGTCAGCCAGCACGAGGGCGCCGCCAGCCTGCTCGACGCGTCGCGCGTTGCGAGTCTGGTGATCGCCCGGCGCTCCCGGTAGCGGCACCAGGACCGACGCGACGCCCACCGTCGTCAACTCCGCGATGGTCGCCGCGCCCGCGCGACAGACCGCGACGTCGGCCACCGCCCACCACGTCGCCATGTCGGCGAAGCCGATCACGCGGTAGTCCAGGCGCGCCCCGACCGGTTGGGCGGCGCGCACCCACGCCTCGTCGCGCCGACCCGTCACGTGGATCAGCGCCAGGTCGTCGCGGTCGGCCCATCGCGCCGCGAGCTCGCTCACCGCGTGGTTCACGCTCGCCGCACCGAGTGATCCGGTCATCACGACGACGACGCGCCGCGACGGGTCCAGCGGCGGGTCCAGCGCCTCGCGCGCGTGCGCGCGGGCGATTGGCGAACGGTCGAGGGCGGCGATCGTCGGGCGCACCGGCACCCCGGTCACCACACTGTGCGGGTCGTCGTCGGCGAAGGCCACGCACCGGCGCACGGCGAAGCGCGCCACCAGGCGATGCGCGGCGCCGGGCACTGCGTCCAGGTCCACCAGCACCAGCGGGCGACGCCAGAGCACCGCGGCCACGCTCACCGCCAGGGACGCGTAGCCCCCGAAGGACACCACGACCGCCGGGCGCCACCGACCGACCCAGTACAGCGCGGCCCCACCGGCACCGACGAGCCCGGCCATCGCCCCCGCGTTCTGGCGCCAGGCGCGCGCCGACCACGAGCGCTGGATGCCCCGACCGGCGAGCAGGGTCAGCGGCACGGGACCAGCTAGGAGGGCCGCCTCCTGGCCCCGCCGACTCCCGACGAAGCGCAGGGCGCTCGCGGGCGCTCCCGCGGCCCGCATCGCGTCGGCCAGCGCCAGCATGGGAAAGATGTGCCCGCCGGTGCCGCCGCCGGTGATCACCACCTCGTTCACCGTCTCGCCCCCGGCCCCGAGCCGCGCCGGGGGCGCGGCTCGGCCTGCGGCGAACGGTAGGGCGCCACGCGACCTCGATCGTGGGCGATGTTGTAGACCAGGCCGATCGCGGTCAGCTCGGTGATCAGGGCCGTGCCCCCGTAGGAGAAGAACGGCAGGGGCACGCCGGTCACCGCCCACCAGCCGACCACGGACGCCACGTTGATGATCACCTCGAGCATGATCCACGTGGTCACGCCGACCACCATCACCCGGTACACGTCGTTCGACGAGCGCTGGGCGATACGCACGGCCACGAAGAGGAACCACACGAACAGGGCAATCACCGTCACGGTGCCGAGCAGTCCCAGCTCCTCGCCCACGATCGTGAAGATGAAGTCCGTGTGGGGGTTCGGGAGAAGTCCCCACTTCTCCCGGCTGTGACCCAGCCCGAGCCCCGTCAGCCCGCCCGCCCCCAGGCCAATCTTGGACTGGAGCAGTTGGTAGCCGCTGCCCAACAGGTTCTGGTTCGGGTGCAGGAACGAGAAGAAACGCCGCGCCGAGTACGGGCGGTAGACCATGTACCCCCCGAAGGCGACCAGACCGAGGAGCGCCACCCGAATGAGCATCCGCCACGGCAGGCCGGTCGCGAACAGCATCATGAAGGCGATGGCCACCACCACCGAGGAGGTCCCGATGTCGGGCTCGAGCACGATGAGCCCCGCGCCGCCGATGACGGGCAGCATCCACCGCGCCAGCGGACCCCAGCGGGTCAACTCGTCGCGGTGGCGCTCGACGACCCAGGCGACGAACAGCACCGTGGCGAACTTGAACAGCTCGGACGGCTGCAGGTCGATGATGTGCAGATTCAGCCACCGCTTACCCCCGTTGGCGCTGACGCCGGCCACCTTCACGGCCGCTAGCAGACCGAGGCCGATCACCATCACCAGTGGCGCGCGGCGCACCAGGTAGGACAGGCGCACGCGCGCCACGACGTAGAACCCGACGGCGCCAAAGCCCAGGTAGACGAGGTCGCGCGCCATCAGCCCCCACGTCGAGCCGCCGGTGGTGGCCGCCACGCCCTCGCTGGCCGAGGCCACCATCACCGTGCCGAAGGCCACCAGGAGCGACACGACGAGTACCAGCATCCGCGCGTCGTGGTCGCCACGCGGCAGGGGCTGGATCAGCCCGCGACCGTCGTCGACCAGGTCGGGTCGCGCGTCGGCGAGGGAACTCGGGCGCGCCACTCAGACCACCTTCGCGATCTGCAGGAAGTCGCCGTAGAAGATTCCCAGCGCCATCGCGGCGAGCAGACCCGCGAGGATCCAGAAGCGAACGATCACCGTGGTCTCCGGCCAACCACGCAGTTCGAAGTGGTGGTGGAAGGGGGCCATGCGAAAGATGCGCCGCCCGAAGAGCCGAAAGCTCACCACCTGGAGGATCACCGAGGAGGTCTCGGCCACGAAGAGGCCCCCCAGAATCACCAGCAGCAGGTCGAGATTCATCAGCAGGCACAGGGCGCCGAGGCCGGTACCGATCGCCAGCGACCCCGTGTCACCCATGATGATCTTGGCCGGCGCCGCGTTCCACCACAGGAATCCAAGGCACGCTCCCACCAGGCCCACAGCGACCAGGCCGAGGTCCAGGGACGAGTGCAGGTGGTAGATCGCGTAGTGGCGGAACTGCCAGTAGCCGATGATCGAGAGCACGCCGAAGCAGAACGTCGCCGCCCCCGCCGCCAGCCCGTCGAGCCCGTCGGTCAGATTCACGGCGTTGGAGGTCGCGATGACCACCACGATCGCCAGCACTGCCCATCCGGTGGCCGTCAGGTTCCAGCCCGGCAGCGACCAGCGCGTGAAGGAGAGGTTGGTCGAGGTGTGCACCCACGCCACCGCGAGCACGGCGAAGACGGCCGCGATGGCCAGCTGGCCCACGAACTTTCCCCGCTTGTTCAGCCCCAGGTTGCGCGCATTGCGGATCGCCACCAGGTCATCGACGAATCCGAGCAGGCCCGAGGCCAGGGTTACCGCGATCACCAGCACCCCGGCGCGCGTGAACGACAGCGACGTGCCGACGTGGCCCATGAGGTAGCCGCACAACGCCGCGAACATGATGACGACACCGCCCAGCGTGGGCGTACCCGCCTTGACGAGGTGCGTCGAGGGCGCGTCGTCACGGATCTGCTGGCCGAGCGAGCGCTCGCGCAGGAAGCGGATCCACAACGGGGTCAGCAGCAGGGAGACGAGAAACGAGACGCCGCCCGCCTCCATCAGACTCAGCACGCCAACTCCTCCACGATCTCGCGCACCACCGCGCGGTCGTCAAAGGGTACGACACGCTCGCCCACGACCTGGGTCGCCTCGTGCCCCTTGCCCGCGACCACGATCACGTCGCCGGGCGCCGCCGCGCGCAGCGCGGCCTCAATCGCCTCGCGACGATCAATGACCCGGCGCACGTCGGCGCCCGCCGTGACCCCCGCCATGATCTCATCGACGATCGCGTCGGGCGACTCGCCACGCGGATTGTCCGACGTCACAATCGTGAAGTCGGACGCCGCGCTCGCCGCGGCGCCCATCGCGGGACGTTTCTCGCGATCGCGCTCCCCGCCGCAACCGAAGACGGTGATCAGCCGGCCCGCGCCCGCCATCGCCCGCACGTCGTCGAGTAGACGGGCCAGGGCTTCGGGCGTGTGCGCGTAGTCCACCACGACACTGAAGGCCCCGCGGTGCACCACGTCGAAGCGGCCGGCGATGGCGTTGACCCCCTCCATCGCCGCGACGATACTGGCGTCGCTCATTCCGAGGACCGAGGCGACGGTCATCGCCACGAGGGCGTTGTCCACGTTGTAGCCGCCCACCAGTACCGTGCGCACGGGCAGGGATCGCCACGTGAAACGTGTGCCGTCGAAGGAGCTCACGACGTCGTGCGCGTCTGCACGTGACACGCAGTGACGCGCGATCGTCGTTGACGTCGCCAGTCGCTCGCCGTAGGGGTCGTCGCACCACAGCACCGCGTGTCGCGCGCGCTGGGGCGTGAACAACTGGGCCTTGGCGGCGAAGTACTCCTCCATCGTGTGGTGGTAGTCGAGGTGATCGTGTCCCAAATTCGTGAATGCCGCCACGTCGAAGCAGATGCCGTCAACCCGGCCCTGGTCCAGCGCGTGGCTGGAGACCTCCATCGCCACCACCGAACGACGCCCGGGCTCGTGCGCGGTGTCGATGGCCGCCAGGGTCCGCCAGAGCTCCGGCGGCGGTGGTGTGGTGCGCTCGTGGGTGAGGGTGCCGATGCTCGCCCCGTTCCAGCCGACCGCGCGGGCGATCTCGGCCACCAGTGTGGTGACCGTGGTCTTGCCGTTGGTGCCCGTCACCCCGACCAGCTCCGTACGCTGCTCGGGGTGGCCGACCACGGTGGCACTGGCGTGAGCCAGCAGGGCGCGCAACTGGGTCGCGGGAACCACCACCACGGGGGCCGCCAACGTGAGCGGCTCCCCGGCGACCACCGCGACCGCGCCGCGCTGGACCGCGTCGGCCGCGAAGCGCCGGCCGTGCGTCGCGTGTCCCGGCATCGCGAAGAACAAGGTCCCCGGCTCGCAGCGCCGCGAATCGATCTCCACGCGGTCGATCTCGAGGCGTCCGGTAGCCACGTCCAGCGTGAGGTCGTCCAGCACGTCGCCGAGCTGCATCAGGTCACGTCCGAGCCGATGCCGGCGTTGCCGGGCAGCGGGCGCTGAATGGCTCCCGACGCGGGGATGTCGTAGTGGTGCAGGGCGTAGGACATGACCTGTTGGAACACCGGAGCGGCGGCCGACCCCCCGTAGATGGTGGTCTCGGGACGCTCGAGCATGACGATCATCGACAGGACCGGGGCGTTCGCCGGGGCGAAGCCGACGAACGTCGCGTCGAAGGCACCGGGCAGCAGGAGGTCCTTACCCGGGTAGGGCAC
>JAJZYE010000081.1 GCA_021806055.1 Actinomycetes bacterium
GCCGACCTGCGCACGCCGAGTCCGCCCACCGTCCCTTGGAGCCAACGACGATGGCGCACGGGGCACGGATGACTCAGAGCCCGGGTGGCCCCGGTCGAGGGCCGCCGGCCGCCGTGTCGGGCGACGGCCGACGATGCCGGGGCGACGCGCCCCCTCGTCGTGACACCGCCCTCGGAGCAGAGTCGAGCAGTGCGGGCCCGTCGGCGGGCGGTACGCCGATCCGCGTCGATCGGTGGCGATGAGACCACGACACCGATGGCCGGCGAGGGGGACGTGGTGCGCTCGCCACGAGGGCGCCATGACCAGACGGGCGACGAGTCCGCAACGGTCCACCGGTCCGTGTCGACTCCGCGTCCGCGACCACGACGCTCGGGCGCGGCAACGAAGGATGACCACCGGGATCTCGAGGTCGTCGCGACGAGCGGCCCCACGCGTGGGGCCGCCGACGCGCCACGGCTCCCGCCACGTCGTGTCGCCCGTGGGAACTCAGTCACGACGACACCGTCGTGGCGATCGACCGGGCACGGCTCGCGGGCACGGGGTGCCTCAGCACGTGTTCGAATCCCACCCGGTGGTCACCTCCTCGCGCGTACAGTCGTAACGACGCGTCATGACGGGGTGTCACCGAGTCGATTCTCGTGCGACCCCGGCGGCCCGACATGCTCGCGCTACCAATCCGAAGGAGGAGACAATGGCCACTGGACAGTCACTGCGCCAGTTGCGTGCTCAAAGACCGCTCGTGCACCAGATCACCAACTTCGTGGTCATGAACGAGACCGCCAACGCCACACTGGCCCTGGGGGCGCTGCCGGTCATGGCCCACGCCCCCGAGGAGGTCGCCGAGATGGCCGCAGCGGCCAACGCGCTGGTGCTCAACATCGGCACGCTGTCCGCGTCGTGGGTCGACGCGATGATCCTCGCGGGCACGGCCGCCAACCGGCACCGCGTCCCGGTGGTGCTCGACCCCGTGGGGGCCGGCGCCACCTCGTTTCGCACGGCCAGCGCGCGGCGGATCCTCGACGAGGTCGACGTCGCGGTGCTGCGCGGCAACGCGGGCGAGATCGCGTCGCTGGTCGACGTCGCGGCCAACGTTCGCGGCGTCGAGTCCGTTGACGCCCTCGACGCGGCCGACCTCGCCCAGCGCGCGGCGCGCGCCTTCGGCCTCGTCGCGGCGGTCACCGGGCCGGTCGACCACGTCGCCGACGGGTCGCGCCTGGTGCGCGTGGCCAACGGACACCCGATGCTCGCCGCGATCACCGGCACGGGCTGCACGGCCAGCGCCCTCACCGGGTGCTTTCTCGCCGTCGCGCCCTCGGCCCTGGAGGGCGCCGTGGACGCCCTGGTGGCCCTCGGCGTCGCGGGAGAGGACGCCGCCGAGGGGGCGCGCGGTCCGGGCTCGTTCCAGGTCAACCTCTACGACGCGTTGGCCGCCCTCGACCCCGACACGCTCGACGCTCGCGCGCGGCTCTCGTGAGGGTCCACGCGATCGTCGATGGCCTCGACGGCGCGCGACGCGCCCTCGCGGCCGGCGCCACGGTCATCCAGCTGCGCGCGAAGGTGCCGACCGACGAGTTGATCGTCCGCGGCCAGGGCTTTCGCGACCTGCCGGCCCTCTTCGTGGTGAACGACGACGTCGAGGCCGCGCTAGCCCTACGAGCCGACGGCGTCCACCTGGGCCAGACCGACACGGGTGCGGACGTCGCGCGACGCGAGGGGCTCCTCCTCGGTCGTTCCGCCTCCACGTTCGACGAGGCGGTCGCGGCCGACGCCGACTACCTGGGCGTCGGACCTATCTGGCCCACCCCCTCCAAGGACGACGCCGGCGACCCCGTCGGGCTCGACGAGCTGGCCCGGATCTGTCGCGCCATCTCGGTGCCGGTGATCGCCATCGGTGGCGTCGACGTCACCAACGCGCCCGCGTGTATCGCCGCCGGCGCGGCGGGCGTGGCCGTGATCCGCGCCGCGACCGACCCGCGGCTGGCGCGCGCGGTCGACGACGCGCTACGCGCCGCTCACCGCACGTAGCCTCACGCGCGCACGTCCAGGCCGAGGTCCAGCGCCGGACTCGAATGAGTCAGCGCCCCCACCGCGACGAAGTCCACCCCCGTCTCGGCCACCGCTCGCGCGCGCGCGATCGTGAGCCCCCCACTCGCCTCGAGCGCGACGTCCGCACCGGAGCGCGCGAGCACCACCGCCGCGCGCAGTTGGTCGAGGTCCATGTTGTCCAACAGCAGCAGCCGGGCGCCGACGCCCACGGCGTCGCGGACCTGATCCAACGTGTCGCACTCGACCTCGACCACCACACCGGGCGCGCGTTCGCGCACCGCGCGCACCGCCGCCGCCACGCCACCCGCTGCGGCGACGTGGTTGTCCTTGATCAGCGCGGCGTCACCCAGGCTGCGGCGGTGATTGCGCCCACCGCCGCAGCGCACCGCGTACTTCTCGAGATCGCGTAGCCCCGGCAGGGTCTTGCGAGTGTCGCGCACCACGCAGCCGGTCCCGGCGAGGGCGTCCACCCACGCGCGCGTCGCCGTCGCGACACCCGAGAGGTGCGTCAGGACGTTGAGCAGGGTACGTTCGGCCACCAGCAGGGGCCGCAGGGGGCCACGTAGCGTCACGACCAACTCGCCCGGCTCCACCCAATCCCCGTCGCCTCGCACCACGGCGACCCCGTCCAGGGGGAACGCCACGGCGTCGAGGACCGCCAGCGCGACCACCACGCCCGCGACGACCCCGCGCGAGCGCGCGACCACGTCGGCGGTGGCACTCGTCGCGGCGTCCACCGTCGCCTCGGTCGTGACGTCGGGCCCGTCGCGCAGGTCCTCGATGAGGGCCCGCGCGACCAGATCGGTGACCCCCTCGACGTCCAGGCCCGCGGCGACCAGGGCGTCACGCACCCGCGCACTCGCGCTCACGGTCGCTCCCCGGTACGGGCGACCGACACCTCGCACGCGTCGCGCGTCGCGCGCAGCACCACGGGCCACTCCCACGCGACGCGCGTCTCGGGACAGTCCCGGCGGCGGTGGCACCCGCGGCTCTCCTCGCGCGCCAGGGCGGCGCGCGCCACGAGCGTCGCCACGGTGTGCAGGTTGGTGGCCTCGACGGCCGCCAGGTCCAGGGGGTCAGCGCCCGCACCCCCGACCTGCGCCAACTGTTCGCTCAAGCTCTCCAGTCCGGCGCGGTCGCGCAGGACCCCGGCGTGGGCCGACATCGCGCGCGCGAGCTCACCACGCGCTCGCGGGTCGACGCCGCGCCCTGGCGCGGGTGGCTCACCCGGCCCGCCCTGGTGCTCGCCGGCGCACTCGCGCTCACCCAGGCGCTCACCCAGGCGCCGTCCCGTGATCAGCGCCTCGGTGAGCGAGTTCGAGGCTAGGCGATTCGCTCCGTGCAGGCCGGTGGCGGCCACTTCCCCGACCGCGTAGAGACCCGGGACCGTCGTCGCGCCGTCCAGGGTGGCCCGCACGCCGCCGCAAGCGTAGTGGGCTCCCGGGGCCACCGGGATGGGCTCGGTCGCCAGATCGATCCCGATCGCCCGGCAGGCGGCGCTCACCGTGGGGAACTCGGCGGCGAGGCGACGCGAACCCACCCGGGTCGCGTCGAGCCACAGGTGCGTCGACGGCCCGTCGCCCTCCAGCATCCGGCGCTGCATCTCGAGCGCGACCACGTCGCGCGGTGCGAGGTCCGCGCGCGGGTGCCGACCCGCCATCACGGCGTCCCCGTGCACGTCGACGATCACGGCCCCGGCGCCGCGTAGGGCCTCGGTCACCAGAGGCGCCACACCCCGGTGCCCCGCCTGGTACACGACGGTGGGGTGGAACTGGACGAACTCCACGTGGGCGAGCTCCGCCCCGGCCCTCGCCGCCAGCGCCAGGCCGTCGCCGGTCACGTCGAGGGGATTGGTCGTCGTGTCGTAGACCTGTCCGACGCCACCCGTGGCGAGCACCACGGCGCGCGCGCGGATCGTCCCCACCTCGAGCGCGCCGACCGGCGCGCCGTCGAGCCCGCGCGCCACGCGACCGGCGACCAGCCCCACGGCTCGCCCCTCGTCGTCCACCTCCACGTCGAGGGCGACGGTGTCCTCCCACACCTCGACGCGCGCCCGGCCCAGCGCCACGCGTAGGGCGCGGTGCACCTCGGCCCCCGAGGCGTCACCACCCGCGTGCACGATGCGCCGGTACGAGTGACCCCCCTCGAGGCCCGGCGGCCCGTCGTCGAAGTGGGCGCCCCATGCGCGCAGCCGACGCAGGGCGTCGGGAGCCGCGGACACCACCGCGCGCGCCACGGCCTCGTCCGTCAACCCCGCGCCGGCGACCAGCGTGTCGGCGACGTGCGCGTCCACCGAGTCCTCGGCCAGACTCACCGCGGCCAGTCCCCCCTGGGCCAAGGGCGTCGACCCGCTGGTCAGGCCGCCCTTGACCAGCACGAGGACCCGACGTCCCGCGTCGTGCGCGGCCAGGGCCGCACTGAGTCCCGCCGCACCGGCCCCGACCACGACCACGTCGGCCTCGCTCGTCCACGACGGCGTCGTCGCCGGAAGGGTGCGCAACCGCGACACGATCACTCGCCCCCCGACGGCGCGCCCACGGCGATCATCGCCTCCACCGACCGGCGCGCTCGTCGCGCCACCTCGGGATCCACGCGCACTTCGTAGGTCCCCTCGCGCAGACTACGAAGCAGCACCGCCGGCGTAGTCATCTGCATGTAGGGGCACTGCGCCGCCGGGTTTACCGGCTCGAAGCGCACCGCGGCGTTGGCGCGGCGCAGCTGGTGCAACATCCCCGTCTCGGTGGCCACGAGCACCTCGCGCGCCGTCGTGGTGCGCGCGGCCTCGAGCATGCCCCCCGTCGACAGCACGCGGGTGCGTGACGCCGGCAGGTCGCCGCGACCGGCCATCCACAGCGCGGTCGTGGTGCAGCCGCACTCGGGGTGGATGAAGAGCTCGGCCGTGGGGGCGAGGGCCACCCGGTCGCGCAGGTCCTGCGGCGTGATCTCGGCGTGGACGTGACACTCGCCCAGCCACACGTGGATGTTGTCACGGCCGGTGCAGCGCTGCACGTGCGCGCCCAGGAACTGATCGGGCAGGAACAGGACCTCGCGCTCGGCGGGGACGCTGTCGACGATCTCCACCGCGTTGGCCGAGGTGCAGCACAGATCAGCCTCGGCCTTGACCTCGACGCTGGTGTTCACGTAGGCCACCACCACCGCACCCGGGTGCTGCGCCTTCCAGGCACGCACCTGGTCGGCGGTGATGCTGTCGGCCAACGAGCAGCCCGCCCGGGGCTCGGGGAGCAGCACCGTGCGATCGGGGGCGAGGATCTTGGCGGTCTCGGCCATGAAGGCCACACCCGCGAACACGATGGTGGCGGCGTCGCTGGCGGCGGCCAGGCGCGACAGGGCCAGCGAGTCGCCCACCGCGTCGGCGACGTCCTGGATCTCGGGACGCTGGTAGTTGTGGG
>JAJZYE010000082.1 GCA_021806055.1 Actinomycetes bacterium
ATCGCGTCGAGGTCCGTTCGCCCGTCGTCACCTCGCGGCACGGCCACCGCGCGCAGGCCCGCCAGCGTCGCGCCCATGGCGTAGGTGGGGTAGCTGATCGACGGGACGAGCACGGTGTCGCGTCCGGGACGGCCCAGCGCCAGGAAACCCGCCAGCGACGCGACGAACTCCTTAGTGCCCACGCACGCCGCCACGTGCTGCGCGTCGAGGGTGACACCGAAGCGCCGTCCCATCCACGCCGCACAGGCTTCGCGATACGAAGCCGATCCGGCCGACGACGGGTAGCCGCGCGCGCCGTCACTGCGAGCCAACTCGGCCAGCGCGACTGGCGGCGGCGCGTCGACCGGCGTGCCGATCGAGCAGTCGATGGCGCCACCGTCGTGACACGCAGCCCGGCGGCGCAGGTCGTCGAGTCGCTCGTAGGGGTAGGGCGGAGGGCTGACGCTCACGTCGCACGCCACGCAGCAAAGTGCGACGCGCCCACGGCGTCGAGGGCCACACGCAGTACCACCGCGTCGTCGGTGGTGGTCGTCTCGAGCACCTCGCCTTCGCGATGGGCCCGCGCGACGAGGTCACCGCGATCGAGGGGCAGGCGCAGCGTGACCACCCGGTCCGTGACGCGCAGCTGCTCGGCGATCGCAATGATCACGCCGTCCAGGCCCTCGCCCGTGAGTGCGCAGACCGCGACGCTTCCGGGGTGGCGCGCGACGAGCTGACGGGACCGCTCGGGCGCGAGATCGGACTTGTTGAAGACCAGCAGCTCGGGGACGTGAGCGGCCTCGATGCGCGTCAGAACGTCACGCACGGCGGTGATCTGGTTCTCAGCCTCGTCACTCGACGCATCCACCACGTGCACGAGGAGGTCGGCCAGCTGCACCGACTTCAGGGTGCTCATGAAGGCCTCCACCAACTGGTGAGGCAGGTTCGAGATGAAGCCGACCGTGTCAGTGATGAGGACCGTCTCACCGCCGGGGAGTTGGCGCTGGCGCGTGCGCGGATCCAGGGTCACGAAGAGTCGATCCTCCACCTCCACCCCGGCGTCGGTCAGCGCGTTGAGCAGTGACGACTTTCCCGCGTTCGTGTAGCCGACGAGCGTGACCTCGCGGTGGCGGCCCCGCTCACGGCCCTGGCGCTGCACGCCGCGGGTACGGTCGATCTCGCGCAGTTCGGCGCGGATCCGGTGGATCCGCTGAACCAGGCGGCGCCGGTCGACCTCGAGTTGCGTCTCGCCGGGGCCCCGGGTACCGATACGCCCCGCCTGTTGGGAGAGCGATCCTCCCGCACGGCGCAGGCGCGGCAGTCGGTACGCGAGCAGCGCCAACTCCACCTGCGCCTTGCCCTCGGGCGAGCGAGCGTTCTGGGCGAAGATGTCCAGAATGACCGCCGTGCGGTCGATGGCCGTGCGCCCGAGGATCTTCTCGAGGTTGCGCTGCTGCGCGGGGGAGAGCGCGTCCTCGAACACCACCGTGTCGGCGTCGAGCGCGAGGCACACCTCGCGCAGCTCGGCCACCTTGCCCGAACCGAGGAACGTCGCGGCGTCGGGGGCGTCGCGGCGCTGCATCACGCGCGCCACGACGTCCGCCCCCGCGGTGTCGACGAGGAGCGACAGCTCGTCCAGCTGGCGCTCCAACTCCGCCGCGCGCATCCCGGGGAACAGCACTCCCACCACGACGATCTTCTCGCGGACCGTGCGGTCGATGAGAGTGCGGGGCACGTTCGTCACTCGTCGAGCCACTCCACGTTCGCCACGAACTGCACGGGACCCGACAGTGTGGCCCGCGCGCCATCGAGGTGGACCAGCAGTTCACCCCCCGGGTTCACGATCGTCACGTCGTCGTCCACTTCCCCGAGCTCGCGCAAGACCGCCGCCACCGCGCACGAACCCGTTCCGCACGCGCGCGTCCACCCCACGCCGCGCTCGATCACCGAGAGGACAACGCGGTGCCGCGAGACCACCCGCACGAACTCGACGTTGGCGCCGCCCACGGCCACCGAGAACTCCCGCGCCAGGTGCTCACGCCACTCGTCCGTCCACTCCTCGTGATCGCGCACCACCACGTGAGGGTTGCCCACGTCGGCGAGGCCCAGTGAACCCTCGGGGGCCGGTGCTCGGGTCACCACACCCATGTCCACACTGCCCCAGCCGGCGTCCTCGTCACCCTCGTAGTCCACGGTGCGCAGTCCCGCGTCGGTCTCGACGTCGAGGTGGTCCCAGGTGGCACCCGTGGCTCGTCGCACTGCCGCCACGAGGCAGCGGATTCCGTTACCCGACATCGCCGCCGTCGAACCGTCGGCGTTGAGTAAGTGCATCGTCACGGCCGGGCCGAGCGACGCGACCAGCAACCCGTCGGCGCCGACCCCGGTGTGGCGATCACAGAGCCCCCGAACCGTCTCGGGCGACCACCACGGCGCGGCCCCCTGCTCGACGATCTCGACGAGGAAGTCATTGCCCGCCCCGTGCCACTTCTGGAGTACGCGTAACGCCACGTCACCAGTCTCGCACGAACGTCCGGGCCCCGGTCACCAACGCGGCCAGGCGTCGTCGCGCGTCCTGCTCACGGTCGTACCACTCCACGCGCGGGTCACGTCGGAACCACGCGATCTGGCGTCGCACCAGCCGCCGACTCTGGGTCAGGGCGTCGCGCACGCAGACCTCCAGGGGCTCCCCCTGCTCGACGTGGCGCAGCAGCTCCCGGTATCCGACGGCCTGGCGAGCAGTGCGCCCGAGACCCCCGGGACGCGCGGCGAGAGCCGCGACCTCGTCGACCAGCCCCTCGTCCAGCCACCGTCGGAAGCGCTCTTCGAGCCGTCGGTCCAGGGTCGCCAGGTCGCGGCGTAGGCCCACCTGGGCCACTCGCGACTCCCCGTAGTGGGCGAGCCCGGGTCCGAAGCTCGAGAACGGACGTCCGCTGCCGAGGGTGACCTCGAGAGCTCGCACGAGACGGCGGTCGTTGCTCGCCTCGAGGCGCGACGCGCCGAGTGGATCGAGACGGGCCAGTTCGGCGAAGAGGGCCCCGCGCTCGACGAGCACGCGGGCCTCGAGCTCACGGCGAACCTCGGGGTAACGTCCCGGCAACTCGAGGTCGTCCACCACCGCCCGGTGGTACAGGCCGGTGCCGCCCACGTAGAGGGGTACGGCGCCGGCCTCTCGCGCGTGGCGCTCGGCGTCGCGCGCCGCGCGCTGGAAACGGCGCACGCTGAACTCCTCGCTCGGCTCGACCAGGTCGAGTAGGTGATAGGTCACCTCCTCACGCTCACGCGGCGAGGGCTTCGCGGTGCCCACGTCCATGTGCCGGTAGACGGTCATGGCGTCGGCGGCGAGGATCTCGATCCCGCCCTCCTCGAGCGCCACCCGGTGGGCCAGCGCCGACTTGCCCGAGGCGCTCGGCCCCACGAGGGCAACCGCCGGCGCTCTCACGACACGCGCAGCGCGATTCGTTGGCGGTGCCGGGGTCCGCGAAGGACCGCCACCACGTCACCCACCAGGTAGTAGGGCGCCCCGTGCGTGATGGCCACCGTGACCAGAGAACCGGGAACGACCTCCTCGCCCGGCCGCGCGAAGTGGACCAGCTTTCCCTGGCGCGTACGACCCGACCACGCCGTGTCCCGGCGCTTCGAGACGCCCTCGACCAGGACCTCCTCGTGGCGTCCCTCTCGCGCGCTGTGGTGGCGCAGGGCGGAACGGTCCAGCACCTCGGTGAGTCGCGTGAATCGCTCGTGGATCACCTCGGGGGCGACCGCGCCGGCCAGCTCAGCCGCGCGCGTCCCCTCACGCGGCGAGAAGATGAAGGTGTAGGCGGCGTCGAACTGGGCCTCGGCCACCACGGCGAGCGTCTCGTCGAACTCCGCGTCACTCTCGCCGGGGAAGCCCACGATGAGGTCCGTCGTCACCGCCAGGTCGTCGATGGCCGCGCGCGCCGCACTCAGGCGCTCCAGGTAGCGTTCCACGCGATAGCCGCGGCGCATCGCGCTCAGCACCCGATTCGATCCCGACTGCAGCGGCAGGTGCAGCTGCGGGCAGACGGCCGGCGTCTGCGCCATCGCCGCGATCGTCTCGGGACGCAGGTCCTTGGGGTGCGGGCTGGTGAAGCGGATGCGCTCGAGGCCCTCGACGTCGCCCAGTTCACGCAACAGCCGCGCGAAGAGCGGGCGGCGGCCGGTGATGTCGCGACCGTAGGAGTTGACGTTCTGGCCCAGCACCGTGATCTCGGTGACGCCACGACTCACCAGATCGCGCGCCTCGATCAGCAGGTCGTCGAGCGGCCGACTGATCTCGCGTCCGCGCACCGCCGGCACGATGCAGTACGCGCAACTGTTGTCGCACCCCGTCTGAATCGTCATCCACGCCGCCCAGGGCACCTCGCGTACCGCGTGCAGGGCCGGGGCGAGTTCGCGGTTGGCCTCGGGGTCGGGGAAGTCGCGTACCGCGACCTGGGGCCCCAGCGTGCGCGCACGCGCCAGCAGCGCCGGCGTGGCCGCCCAGTTGTGCGTGCCCACCACGACGTCCACCCACCCGGCGCGCTCCACGATCGCCCCACGGTCCTTCTGGGCGAGGCAACCCCCGACCACGATCTGGACGTCGGGCCGACGCGCCTTGAGCGCCTTCAGGTGGCCGAGTGCGCTGTACAGCTTGAGATCGGCGTTCTCACGGATGGTGCACGTGTTGAAGACCACCACGTCGGCCTCGGCGTCCTCGGCGGCGGGCACCAGGCCGTCAGCGACGAGCAGCCCCGCCACGCGCTCCGAGTCGTGCTCGTTCATCTGGCAGCCGAACGTCCGTATGGTGAAGGTCCGCGGCGGCGTCACCCGCCCACCCTACCGGGCGCCGTGCGACCCCCGGTGCCGGGCCCTAGCGGGGCGCTGCGAGGTCACCCTCGTTGACGTCGGTGGTGACCCCCACCCCGGCGCCGACCACGCAGGCCAGTCCCACGAGGTCCCACGGGCTCACGTGCTGGTTGAGCAGGACGAAGCCGACCGCGAAGGCCACCGCCGGATCGAGGGCCAGCAGCACACTCACGATGGAGGGGCGTACCCGGCGCAGTGCCTGCATCTCGGCCCCGAAGCCGATCACGATGGCGAGCAGCGCGGTCAGGGCGATGCGCCCCAACAACACCGGGTCGCCGACGACGCGACCCACCGAACCCAGAGCGAAGGGCAGGGTCAGCAGAGCCGAGATCGACATCGACACCGCGAGCCCACCGAAGCCCGACGTCGCTCCCCCCACGCGGTGCGACGAGAACGCGTAGGCCGCCCAGCCCAACCCGGACCCCGCCGCGAAGAGCATTCCCACTACCGTGACGCCGCTCCCCGGTCGCGCCAGCGCCAGCACACCCACCCCGGCCAGTGCCACGAAACCGAGGTGTCGCCACGATCGCTTGCCCAGCGCCGCCACGAAGAAGGGACCGAGGTACTCCACCGCCACGGCCGCGCCCAACGGGATGCGCGC
>JAJZYE010000083.1 GCA_021806055.1 Actinomycetes bacterium
ACATCCTTGATACCGGCCACGACGAAGCCGACTTCGCCGGGACCCAACTGGTCCACCGGCACCATGTCGGGCGTGCGCACGCCCAGCTCCTCGAGCTCGTGGTTGGATCCGGCCTGCATCATGCGGATCCTCGTGTGTGCGCGCACCGTCCCCTCCACGACACGAATCGAGGAGATCACTCCGCGATACTGGTCGTAGGTCGAGTCGAAGACCAACGCGCGCAGTGGCGCCTCGGGATCGCCACGGGGCGCGGGTACCCGTTCGATCACCGCGCGCAACAGTTCGGCCACGCCCTGGCCGGTCTTGGCCGAGATGGCGAGCACCTCACCAGCCGGGATGCCCAGGACCCGGTCGAGCTCTTCGGTACAGCGCTCGGGATCAGCCGCGGGTAAGTCGATCTTGTTGAGGGCGGCGACGATGGTCAGGTCGTGCTCGATCGCCTGGTAGCAGTTGGCCAGGGTCTGGGCCTGGATGCCCTGGCTGGCGTCCACCAAGAGGATCGCGCCCTCGCAGGCCGCCAGGGAGCGCGAGACCTCGTAGCCGAAGTCGACGTGGCCGGGTGTGTCGATCAACTGCAGGACGTACCCCTCATAGTGCACCCGCACGTTCTGCGCCTTGATCGTGATGCCGCGCTCGCGCTCGATGTCCATCGAGTCGAGATACTGGGCACGCATGAGCCGAGGGTCCACCGCCCCGGTAATTTCTAGGATCCGGTCCGAGAGCGTGGACTTGCCGTGATCGACGTGCGAAATGATGGAGAAGTTGCGGATGGCGGAGATCGGCGTCGACGAGGGAGTACGGGCCACGGTGTAGTTAGGCTACCCGCCCCCCCCGCGCCGGAGAGGGTCCGGCGCCGCCTGCTAATCTTGAACAGCCCGCGCCGGACCCGGCGCACGACGAACGAGGTAGCCGTGGCCAACATCAAGAGCCAGATCAAGCGCAACAAGCAGAACGCGGTCGACCGCGAGCGCAACAAGGCGGTCAAGTCCGAGATCCGCACGCGCACCAAGACCGCGGTCGCCGCGGTCGGCGCCGAGAACGAGGAGATGGCACTGCGCACCGCGATCAAGCGCATCGACAAGGCCGCAGCCAAGGGGATCATCCACAAGAACCAGGCCGCCAACAAGAAGAGCGGCCTGATGCGCCGCGTGAACGCGCTGCGTACGGAGGCGTAACCTATCGGCGCGCGGACCGCGCCAGGGTGGCCAGACGAGCCACCAGGACCTCGATCACGGTCAGTTCCGTCGGATCCCGGTCGCCCTCGGCGTCGCGTCCCCCGTAGCTGCGCTCACCCTTCAAATCGAGGTCGGCGCGCGCGATCAGGTGCACCGACGCGCGCAGTCGCTCACCCCCGAGACGTTCGGCCTGGCGCAGTGCCTTGCCCGCCGGATAGGGCTTCACACCAAGCAACGCGGCGGCCTGGGCGTCGCTGGTGAGTCCCGCGCCCTCCACGCGCGCCATGCGCACGTAGTGGCGCGACAGCGAGCCGACGATCTGCACCCCCACGCGGCTACGCGAGTCGAGCATGCGCCGTGCGACCACCACGGCGCGCGACACGTCACCCGCGTCAATCGCGTCGGTTAGATCCCACTCCGGCACGTCACCCGCTGCGCCCAGGTAGGGGTCGATCTGCGCGAAACCCAGCGTGGTGGTCCCGTAGATCGACACCAGGGTTCGCGCCAACGCGTCCGCCCGGGCGACGTCGTCGCCGATTCGCTCAACGACGCGCTGAGCCACCGAGCGCTCCACCTGCAGCCCGTGGCGCGTGAACGTGTCGGTCACGAAGGCCACTCGCTCCGCGGGCCTGGTGCCCACCGCCACGTGGCGCACGTCGCCGACGGCGCCAACCAGACGGTGCGTGCGCGGCCCCACGACACCGAGGACCAGGGTTGCCGTGGTCGTCGGCGCGGCCAACCACTCGAGGAGGGGTCGGCACTCCTGCGCGCCAAGAGCCTGGGCGTCACGCACCACGACCACGCGCCGGTCGCTGAGCAGAGGCGGCGTCGTGAGCGCGTCCATGACTCGCGCGACGATCGCCACCGCGTCAGCGTCACCGGCGCCCACTGTCAGATCCTCTAGCGCGAAGGCCGGATCCAACCCGTCCAACGCCTCACCAACGACCAGGCGCACCTCATCGTCGACCATCGTGGCGTCACCGCCCACCACCGCGACGCTCGACCCGATCACTGGGGGGACCCCGACTGCGCCGCCAACACCGCGGCCAGAGTGTCACGAACCCGTACCGTTCCCGCGACGTCGTGCACGCGCAGCACGCGGCAGCCCCCGCTGATCCCCAGGGCGGCGGCAGCCAACGAGGCTTCACGCCGCTCGCCGACCGGCTGATCGAACAGCGCCCCGAGGAAGCCCTTGTTGGACGCCGAGAGCAACAGGGGTGAACCGAGTGCCGCGAGCTCGTCGGAGCGACGCAACAGCTCCAGGGACTGGCGTGACGTCTTGCCGAGGTCGAGGCCAGCGTCGAGGATCACGCGCCGCGCGTCGACGCCGGCCGCGAGGGCCCACGCCCGCCGCTCGACGAGGAAGTCGCGTACGGTCGCCGCGACGTCGTCGTAGTGCGGCGTGGGGTCGGCCACGCGCGGGCGTAAACGGATGTGGGTCGCCACCACCGTGGCCCCAGCCGCGGCCGCCGCCGGCAGGTAGCCCGGATCCGCGAATCCGCTAATGTCATTGCCGACTGAGGCGCCCTCGGCGAAGCAGGCGGCGGCGACCGACGCGCGCCACGTGTCCACGCTGATCGGAACATCGAAGCGACGACGCAACTCGACCACCACCGGCACGACGCGATCCAACTCCTCCGCCTCATCGACCTCGTCACCGGGACCCGCCTTGACCCCCCCGACGTCCAAGAGGTCCGCACCGTCGCGCACCAGCGTCGCCGCGCGCGCGTAGAGCGCGTCGAGGTCGTAGGTCGCCGCGGGCGCGTAGAAGGAGTCGCGCGTCCGGTTCAGGATTCCCATCACCAGCGCCCGAGTCGTGACGTCGATCGACTTCCCACCGACGTCGAGAATGATCGGCGCCGTCGCTCGATACGCGCGCACTAGTAGAGCTGGCTGGCCAGACGACGCCGAAACGAGACGTAGCGCGGATCGTCGGGGCCGAGCGCGTCGAGCAGAGCCAGCAGGTTCTCCTTGGCCGACGGGTCGACCGCCGTCTGAGCCAGCAAGTGCTCGAGCGTGAGATCGATATCCCCGCCGAGCGTGACACCGCTTCGCGCCAGGCGAACGCGCGCCAGCACGGTCTTGGCCGGCAACGCCTGCTCGAAGGGCGCCAGCACGGCCTCCGCGTCGTCGAGGCGGCCCTCGACGTAGAGCAGCTCGGCGAGAGCCACCGCGGCACCGACGTGGTCTGGATCCACGTCGAGCGCCCGGCGCAACGAGTCCTCGTCGCCCACCGCGATCAACTGATCGATCAGCGACGCCCCGGGGGCCAACTTCTTCACGAACTCGCGCACCGCAGCCTCGGGCAACGCTCCGACGAAGGAGTCGACCACTTGGCCGTCGCGCAGCGCGAAGACCGACGGGATCGACTGCACCGCGAAGGCCTGGGCCACCTGGGGATTCGCGTCCACGTCGACCTTGGCCAGCTCGACCGCGCCGTTGGTCTCGCCGATCACCTTCTCCAGGATCGGGCTGAGCGTGCGACAGGGGCCACACCACGTGGCCCAGAGGTCCACGACCACCGGCACAGTCTTCGAGCGATCCAGGACCGCGGTCGCGAAGGTGGCGTCGGTGACATCACTCACGAGCACCACTCTAACGGCCCAGCGGGCGTCGGAACCCCGGTGCCGACCCGCTGTTAGCCTCGCGTCGTGGGACGCATGACGGGTATCGACGAGGACAGGGTAACGACGTGGATGTCCCGCCACGTCGCGACGCGACCGCCACTGCACTTCGAGTTGATCGCCGGTGGGCGCTCGAACCTGACCTACCAGGTGCGCGACGCCGACGACCGCACGACCGTGCTGCGCCAACCTCCCCTCAGCCACGTGCTGCCCACGGCGCACGACATGGTGCGCGAGTATCGCATCCTGTCCGCGCTGTGGCCACTGGGAGTCCCAGTCGCGCGACCCCTCGCCCTCTGCGAGGATCCGTCGGTGAACGAGCGGCCGTTCTACGTGATGGAGTTCGTCGAGGGGGCCATCGTGCGCGACCGTGCGCAGGCCGAGGCGACCTTTGACGTGACGACGCGCGCACGCATCGGCGTGAACCTCGCCGCGGCGCTGGCGCGGCTCCACGAGGTCGATCCCGAGCGCGCCGGCCTCGGCGACCTCGCGCGCCATGACGGCTACGTCGAGCGACAGATCCGCCGCTGGCGCGCCCAGTACGAGCAGATGCGCGTTGAGGGCGACGCCGGGGACGGTACCGTCGAGGCCGTGGCCGACCGTCTCGCGCGGTCCATCCCCCGCCAACAACGCGTCGCGGTCGTCCACGGCGACTACCGCCTCGACAACACCGTGCTCGACGAGGACGGCGACGTGCGCGCGATCCTGGACTGGGAGATCTGCACGCTCGGCGACCCCCTCGCCGACGTGGGACTGTTGCTCGACTACTGGGCGGAGCCCGACGACCCCACTGCGGCGCTCCTCGGCTCCGCGCCCACCACCGCCGACGGCTTCGCGAAGCGCGACGAGGTACTGGCCGCCTACGCCGCGCGTACCGACCTGGACGTCGACGCCGTCGCCTACTATCGAGCCTTCGGCTACTGGAAACTGGCGTGCATCCTTCAGGGCGTCTACGCGCGCTACCGTGCGGGCGCGACCGCCGGCGACCAGGGAAGCGTGGAGGAGTTCCCCGCGCATATCGCGCTCCTCGCGCGGCGCGCCGACGAGATGTTGGAGGCTTAGATGGACGACGAGATCTACGACCGCATCATCTTCTTGGCTGACCCTGACCTCAACGAGCCCGTGCTCGTGATCGCCCTCGAGGGCTGGATCGATGCGGGGTTAGGAGCCACGACGGCCATCACCACGCTGCTGTCCTCGCTGTCGACCGAAGTTCTGGCCACCTTCGACACGGAGTACTTCATCGACCAGCGAGCGCGCCGGCCCATGGCTCGCATCGTCGACGGAGTCACTACCGAACTGACCTGGCCGGAGATCCAGCTGCGCTACGGTCGCGACGGCGACGGCGCGGACGTGCTCTTCCTGGTGGGGCCGGAGCCGGACTTCCACTGGAGCGACTTCATCGACGTCGTCACGGACGCTGCAGGACGCTTCGACGTGCGCCTGGCGGTGGGACTGGGCGCCTTTCCGGCCCCAACGCCCCACACTCGCCCCATCCGGGTCATCGGCACCGCGCCCGAGGCGAGCCGGCACCTCCTGGCGAGCGTCGGCAGCGTCACCGGCGAGATCGAGGTGCCCGCCGGTATCACGGCCGCGCTCGAGCTGGGCTTCGCCGAGGTGGAC
>JAJZYE010000084.1 GCA_021806055.1 Actinomycetes bacterium
TCGACGACAGGTACCCGAGCGCGGCCGACGCGTCGTGGGGGTCGGGCGAGGTCGCGGCGGGCGACGACGGGTCGCCGCCGGACAGGTCAGACGGGGACGGGGACGGATCGAACGCGGCGTCGGGCATGAGCCCACCCTAGACAGCGCAAAACGCCCACGACGTCGGCGTGCGAGACTGGACCATGACCATTCCACGAGCGACCATCGTCGTGTGCGACGGCGACGAGACCGGCCAGGAACTGCTCCTCGAGGCGCTGCGCGTCCTCACCCCCGAGCTGATCGGGGTGGATCTCGAGCTGGTGCACTACGACCTCTCCCTGGCGCGCCGGCGCGCCACCGGCAACGAGATCGTGCGCGAGGCCGCGGCGGCGATGGTCGCCTCCGGCCTCGGGCTCAAGGCCGCCACGGTCACGCCGCCCGAGATCGGGGGCGTCGGCTCGCCCAATCGGCTGCTGCGTGAGGGCATCGGCGGGTCGGTCATCGTGCGTACCGGCCGGCGGATCCCCGGCGTGGCGCCGGTCGTGGCGACCAACCGACCGATCATCGTGGTGCGCATGGCGGTCGGCGACGCCTACGGCGCCGCCGAGGGGCGCGATGGCGCCCCCGGCGAGGGTGCCGAGAGTGCCTGGCGCACCGAGCGCATCGAGCGTCGCGTCTGCCGCGACGTGGCGGAGTACGCGTTCCAGGCCGCCGACGCGGAAGGAGGCATCGTCTACGGCGGCCCGAAGTGGACCGTCTCACCGACCTACGAGGGGATGTTGAAGGAGGAGATGGACGCGGCCGCGGCTCGTCACCCCCACGTCCCCTACCACCCGACTCTCATTGACGCCACCTACGCGGGACTACTCACCGACATCCACGAGCGGACGATGGTGATCCCCTCGCTCAACCGCGACGGTGACTGCCTGAGCGACCTGGTGCTCGCCATGTTCGGTTCGATCGCCGGAGCGGAGTCGGTGCTGCTGTCACTCGACGAGAACCTTCACCCCCGAGTGGCCATGGCCGAGGCCCCCCACGGCACCGCCCCCACCCTGGAGGGGAAGAACGTCGCCAACCCCATGGCGATGCTGCTCGCCGAGGCCGCCCTATTGAACCAGGCCGCCACCCACCTTGGTGAGCCGGCCTTCCACGACGCGGGCGAGCGGCTGCGCGCGGCCACCCTGGAGGGCGCCGCCGAGGGCGTGCGCACGTTCGACCTGGGCGGCGAGGCGACGACGAGCGACGTGGTCGACGACGTCATCGCGCGCCTGCGAGCCCACTAAACGCGACGCGAACGCCGGCGCACGCGTCGTACACTGGGTGACGACCCGGAGACCATGGGTCGGACGACTCGGGGAGGCCTCGTGGCTCAACGACACGCGCACACGACGTGGACCGGCACCCTCCAGGAGGGGAGTGGGCACGTCACCCTCACCAGCAGCGGAGCGGGCGCCTACGACGTCACCTTCCCGCGACGCACCGCCGAGGACGCCGAGGGCGTGACCAGCCCCGAGGAGCTCCTCGCGGCGGCGCACGCCGCCTGCTACGCCATGCAGCTGTCGGCCATGGTCGCGCGCGCCGGGGGAACGCCCGAGTCGCTCGACGTCGATGCCGGCGTCACGCTGCGACCCGACCCCGCCGGCGGCTTTCGCATCACCACGGTGGACCTGGTCGTGCGCGCGAGCGTGACGGGACTGGACGAGTCGGCCTTCGTCGAGGTCGCCGAAGCCGCGAAGCAGCAGTGCCCGGTGAGCAAGGCGCTGACCGGCGTGGACATCACGCTCGACGCGGCCCTGCGCTAGCCCCGAGCGGCCCCGAGGGCTACGGTGGCGTCGAGCGAAGAGGCACGATGACGACGAGACGAGAGGACGCACCCGAGGGTCGGGGGCTGCTGGCGCCGGTGACCGCCGCCGCCCTCGAGGACGTGGTCGACCCCGACGACCCGCGCCGACTGGCGATCCGCGAGTGGCTGGCCGCCCACCCCCATCCAACCGGGCACGACCTCGCCGAGGCCGGGCTGGTCGCGCCCCATTGGCCCGCGCCCTGGGGTCGCGGCGCCGACCTGGAGTACCGGCTGCTCATCGACGACGAGTTGAGTCGATCCGGCGTGACGCGGCCGATCAACCCCATCGGCATCGGCTGGGCGGGGCCGACCATCCTCTACGCGGGCACCGAGGACCAACAGCGGCGCTGGCTGCCCGGCCTGCTCAGCGGTGAGGACTTCTGGTGCCAGCTCTTCAGCGAGCCCGACGCCGGCAGCGACCTCGCCGCCCTCGCGACCTCGGCGCGCCGCGACGGCGACGAGTGGGTCATCACCGGTCAGAAGGTGTGGACCAGTTACGCGCACCTGGCCGAGTGGGGGATCCTGCTCGCACGCACGTCGCGCGAGGGCCGCCCCCAGGACGGCGTGAGCTACTTCGTGTGCCCGATGCGCGCCCCGGGCGTGACCATCGCACCCATCGTCGACATGACGGGCGACCACGCCTTCAACGAGGTGTTCCTCGACGAGGTCCGCCTCCCGGCCGACTACCTCATCGGTGAGGTGAACGACGGCTGGCGACTGGCCAAGGTCACACTGGGCAACGAACGGGTGTCCCTGTCGGGCGAGGGTGCCCTGTGGGGCCGGGGCCCGACGGCCGCCGACCTAGTGCGTTTCGTAGCCGAGCGCGACGTCGCGCGCAACGCGCTCGATCGTGATGACCTCGTGCGCTGCTGGAGCCACGGCGAGATCCTGCGGCTCTTGCGCCTGCGGCTGCTCGCGGCCGCGATGGCGGGTCGCGAACCCGGGCCCGAGGCCAGCGTGCGCAAGGCCCTGGCCGACGACCACGGCCAGGAGGTGATGACCCTGGCCCACCGCCTCGCGGGCCCGGCGGGCATGCTGAGTGACCGCGGTCCCGGCGCCATCGCGGGCGCCGACGGCGCGTCGTGGTACTACGGCTTCCTCTACGCGCGCGCCCTCACCATCGGTGGCGGCACCGCCGAGGTGCAGCGCAACATCATCGCTGAGCGCGTCCTGGGGCTGCCGCGCGACGCGCGCTGAGGCGTCGCACCCGCGCGAATACTTGACCCTCACAGGGTCCGTTGATAGTGTGCGGCCAACCACACGATCCGCCATCACTGGAATTGTGTACATAAAAGGGGGGGCTATGGACGCTGATTCGTCGTCATCGCACGTGTCGGACCACGACGCGAGCGATCGCCAACTGAGGCGAGTGCTCTCGCGAAGTCAGTTGCTCATGCTCTCGTTGGGCGCGATCATCGGATCGGGGTGGCTCTTCTCGGCCATGACGGCCGACACGCTCGCCGGACCCGCCTCGTACGTGTCGTGGATCGTGGGCGGCATCCTGGTGCTCTTCATCGCCCTGGCCTACGCGGAGGTCGCCACGATGCTGCCGCGCTCGGGCGCGATCGTGCGCTACCCCCACCTCACCCACGGCGGGTACACCGGCTTCATCCTGGGCTGGGCGTACCTGCTGGCCAGCGCGTCGGTGCCGGCCATTGAGGCGATCGCCACCGTGCAGTACATCGGCCCACAGGCGCCGGCCAGTTGGCACCTGCTCCAGTCCCCGGTGACCACCTCGTCGATCATCAACTTCCCCGAGGGCTGGCTGTTCACCGTCTTCCTGCTCGTGGTGTTCTTCTTCATCAACCTCTACGGCGCACGTTTCCTGGGCCGGCTGAACAACGTGGTGATGGTCTGGAAGGTCCTCATCCCGGTGCTCACCTTCATCCTCATCTTCTTCCTGTCGTTCCACAGCCACAACTTCGCCCCTCCGGGCGGCCAGGCGACCGCCGGCTGGCACGAGGTCTTCTACATCATCCCCGGCGCCGGGATCATCTTCTCCTTCCTGGGCTTTCGCCAGGCGCTCGACTTCGGAGGCGAGGCGGCCAACCCCCAGCGCGACATTCCCTTCGCCACGATCGTCTCGGTGCTGATCGGCATCGTGATCTACACCCTGCTCCAGATCGCCTTCACCGGCGGCATCGTGTGGCACTACTTCGGCATCAAGGTGAACGACTACGCCGCTCTGGGATCGCCCTCGAGCGTGGCCGGACACGTCCTGGTCACCGCCAGCCCGTTCTTCGCCATCATGAAGGCGTCGGGCGTCGCGTTCCTGGTGTCGGTGATGTCCTACCTGCTCATCGCGGACGCCTTCGTCTCGCCGATGGGCACCGGCTACATCTACCTCGGCACCGGCGGACGCACCATCTACGGGATGGGCGTGAGCGGCTACTTCCCCTCGGCCTCCACGAAGGTCAGCCCGCGTACGCGGATACCGTGGGTCGCCCTGCTGGCGTCGTTCCTGGTTGCCGTGGCGTTCGTCAGCCCGAATAAGAGTTGGTTCTCACTGGTGGGCATCATCACCTCGATGACCGTCTTCACCTACATCATGGGTGGCGTGAGCCTGCAGATCTTCCGCAAGACCGCCCCCGACCTGGCCCGCCCATTCCGCCTGGGAGCCTCGGGCTTCTGGGCCCCCGTCTCGTTCCTGGCGGCCACCGCGATCGTCTACTGGTCGGGCTTCGCCACCGATATCGAGCTGATCGCCCTGCTCTTCATCGGCCTACCCCTGTACGCCTGGTTCTTCGCGGGCCCGCGCGGCTACATGAACCGCACCGCGTCCTACGTCGTCGGCGTCGTCTTCCTGGCCGCGTGGATCCTCCTGCTGCACTGGGGCCACTGGGTCTTGACGTCGGCGGTGCCCACCAACCCGAGTGAGCACGCGCCGTTCCTGCTCTGGTACCTGCTAGTGGCGATAGCGGTCTACGGCTTCACCGCACTGTGCTGGCTGTTCGGGACCGGCGAGGGACGCCACCTGATCACCCGCTCGCTGTGGCTGATCACCTACATCCTGGCCGAGGTCTTCCTCTCCTACTACGGGGCCTTCGGCGTGACCGCCCACGTCCCCAAGTTGCTGACCTTCCCGATCGACACGATCTGGGCTCTGGTCATCGGGCTCATCTGCTTCTACTGGGCCGTGAAGAGCGGCTACGAGACTGAGGAGATCCGCGCGATCACCGACTCCGGGTCGGGCATGGTGGCCGAGAACCCCGCTGCCGTGTCGTAATCGAAGGCGACCGCCGCCGGCCAGTTCTGGTGGTGAGCCGCGCCGGTCGTGCGCACCACCAGAACTGGCCCCCGACGAGGAGATCGCTCGTACGCGGGCGGCTCGGGCCCCACGTCACACGTGCCCGAGCCGCCCAACGACGAACCTCACGTCGGTCTGATCACCGACGTGACCACCCGCGCCACGCCGGTCGCGTCGACGATACCGATGGTGCTGCGCATCACGCGCGTCGATCACGAGGCGCCACGAGGTCGGGAACTCGAGGATGCCTCTCGCGGCCACCCTCGTCGCTCGCCACCCTCGTCGCTCGCCACCCTCGTCGCTCGCCACCACGACCGGGGCGGCAACGCGGGACCCACTCTCGTGATG
>JAJZYE010000085.1 GCA_021806055.1 Actinomycetes bacterium
ACCCGGCACCAACGTGGCCGCCACGTCGGGACTGAACCGAGGAATCCTCGACAACGCCCCTTACGAGCGCTCGCGCCAACTCGCCTACAAGGTCGAGCGATTCGGCTCGACCTTGGTGAAGGTGCCACCGAAGAACACCAGTCGGCGTTGTAGCACATGCGAGGTCGTCGACCCGGAGAACCGTCCGGGTTGCGGTCGTGCGTTTGCGTGCGTGGCGTGCGGATTCCAAGACCATGCCGACCACAACGCCGCGTGCAACATCGAAACACTCGCAATCGCGTTGGTGTTCGCCAGCGCGAAAAGGACCGTCGGACCGACGGGAGGTCGTCTCAACGGGCGAACTCACAACAGCACGGGCAGGCACCAGCCAAGTCGCGTTCGAAAGAACGCGGGCGCTTCCGTGAAGCTGAATGGGACAGAGAAATCTGGCCCGGAACGCAGAGTGGCCCGAACAAGGCCACGGAAGCCTCGTCCTTTAGGGCGAGGTGGGTGTCACCTCTTAACTCGGCGCGTGCAGCACATACGCGACGCTGCGCATACTGCTCGGCGAATCCGTACGGATGTTCATGGTCGTGCCCACGGCGACACACTCCCCACTGGCCAGACAACTGGTCGCCAGCAATCCACCCCCCGCGTGTCCCATCAACTGACCCGACGTCCAGCCCGTCGGACTCCAGAGGCCGGCGAACATGCCATATCCCACGAACCAGCAGGCTGTCAACGCCGAGCACGCCACCGCAGTGGCCCCGGCCTCGTCGAGGGCAGCCGTACCCGCCACCAGTCCCCATCTCCCGTCCACGGCGCGCACGACCCGATTCGACCTCGGCGTGGCCACTATCGCCCAGCACGACGCCGCGTCGTAGCAGTCCACCGCGTTGACGACGCCTGACGCCAACAACGACGCCACGCCACGCACGACTGTCCACGTGCGTCCATTCCAATGCTCGAAGAGCGGCCAGCCGATCGCGGGAAAGGCGCTGGCGGCGCCACCCGCCCAGCAGTCGACGCGCGAGACGCAACTCACCGCGTTCAGCAACGAGGTGCCCACTCGCGGTGTGGCGACGACTCGCCACCCGCGCCCGTTCCACATCTCAACCAGAGCCGCCATTCCGGTCGAGAAGCCGTCAGTGAAGCCCACCGCCCAGCAGTAACTCATGCTGACACAGCTCACGGACTTCAAGATGTCACCGCGGACGGTTCGCGGACTCGGTGTCGCGAGCGATCGCCAACGCCCCTGCGTCAACTCCGCGGAGTACGCGTTCGGAGCCGCACGACCCACCGCCACGCATCCGTCCGAACCAGGACAGGACACCGAGTACAGTGACGCTCCCGGTCCCGCGGGCGCCGGAGCCGACGTGAACCCTCCTGCGCTCCACCGCGCGACGAGTGGGCGATCGGTCGCCAGGGAGTCCCCACGCTCCCCGACGGCCCAACATCCCGTCGCCCAGCACGACACGCCGCTCAGACCCGTCGGGCCAGCGTTCGTGCCAAGTACCGCAAGTGGCGACCCCAACGTACTCGTTGGGCTGGGCCTGGAGCCGGGTCCGGGGGCCGACCCTGCCCCCGACGTCGTCGAGAACGGCACCTCGCCGCTCTTCACTGTGCCGAACGCGTTCGTGGCCACCAGCTCTGCGACGTAGGTCGTGGCGGACTTCAACCCCTCAAGGGGGGCGCTGACCAGCACCCCCGAGGTGCCCGCTCCCGCGTTGAGCACCGGCGTGCTCGAGGAGAACGCCGAACCAACCCCGTACGTGACGTAGTACGTGGTATCCGACCCTTCGGGGTTCACCACGGCATCAACGACCACCGACGTCGACGACATGACGGCCACGTGGATGTCAGCCACCATGGGTACCAACCCCGCTTGATGGGCGACACGGCCGGGTGCGAACGCCGGCGACGCCGGGATAGCGACGCCGGACACGAGTGCCATGTTCGCCACGAGCGCCACCGCACCGATCGACCAGTGCGACCTTCCCCTCGATGTACGCACCATTCCCCCCCAACCTGTCGACTGAGTCAGCCCTCCAACGACCGCCGGCTGCGAACGAGTCGACCCTGCGCCACTGTTAGCACGCTCCCGCGGTGTCGTCAATGACCTCCCGTTACGCTGCGCTCACGCGGCGTGGCTCGTGGTCAGCATCCAAAGATCCCACGGGCGAGTCGGGGCCCACGGCGCTCCACACCCACATCAGCGGGTCTGACCACCGACCAGGGTCGTCTGCTCAGGCACGGCGAAAGTCCGACGACACCCATTGACGGCGGACAGCATGCGTAGGCACCCACTGAGTCCGCGGCCCGGCGCCCCGATGATCGTCCCCGTTCGTTGCCACCGCCACCACTGTCTCGCGCTGCGCGAGGGTACCTCGCCTCGCGGGCAGGGGCCAGCCGATCCGATCGACAACCTCGCGCGGACGGTCCGAGTCGAGACGGGCTCGACGAGGACCGACCCCGCTGGCACGATCGATGACCCGTCGTCGCTCCGCGACGCACTATCGGGTTCAACCAACTCCGAGCCGGCCCTGGCTCGTCACGGCATCACCCGACGCGGATGCCGCTGGGGCGCTCGCGCACGGGCGCTCGTCAGGCAGTACGACACAGAGCGTTCAGTCGCCACGGCACCGGTCACGGCGTCGTGGCGCCGGACACGGCCCCCACTGAACGTCGTGTCGCCGGTGGCGCACACCGCCTTCACCCTGGCGGGCTGCGCGACGACTTCGCGATCACCTCACCCGACCGTTCGCGTCCATTAGGCGCGTCGTGGAGTACCCTTCGCCGAGCGGTGCCCGACGCACCATCACGGCCACTGAATGCACGTTCACCCGTGATAAGAGTGAACGTCGAGCTCTGCGCGCGACGATTACCCTCAGATTCGAACGCTCTCGCGTGCGACGGGGTACGACCACCACGTTGCACTCACGCTCGCGGGAGCGCCACGGTCACCCAGGTGGCTCCGCCGTCGTTCGTGCGACGCAGAACCGTCGTGACATTGAGGCCACACATCATCAACCCGTCTGAAGCACTCGTGAAGGCCATCGGGGACGCGTTGAAGCAGCGCACTTCACCGATTGGCGTAAAGCGACGACCCCCGCCGCTGACTCGATAGAGATCAGGGGGACGCGCCACCGATCCGAAGTCGAGCACGGCCATCTGCGACGTGATCGGGTCGAAGGCACCGCCCCCCGTTCCCATGAATTGGAAGCTGTCAGGGCTCACGGGCGACCAGGTGTCTCCTCCATTCCCGGAGTGCCAAAACGACTCCTCCATACCCGTTGGGCACTGCGCCCACAATGAGACGACGCTCATCGGCGTGAGTATGCAGCCACTGACGCTCACGAGTGTGGGCCACTTCTCACTCCGACGCGAAAAGGTGCGCCCACGGTCGTGCGAGATCCACAGGTACGTGCGAGGCCCGGTCTGGAGTTCCCAAATCGTGCTGGCGTAGGCCGCGAGTGATGGCCCGTAGTACGTCTCATTGGTCCCGGCCCCCGTCTTCCACAACCGTGGCAGCGTCACCCACTGTGTGGCCGCGAGCGTCGCACGCCTCGTCGTGTACTGGCTACAGACAATGCTTCGGGGCTGGCAGGTGACCGTAGTCACGAAGAGCTCCCTGCTGGTTACCGCGACCGAGATCGAGAGATCCTTCGCGCGCATGACCCGTCGCCACGTGCGTGCGCCGTTGGTCGTCACGTAGAGAGACGACGGCGAGTTTGTGCCCACGGTGGCGTAGCCGTCGTCCACGTTGGCGAAGACGATACGGTCCAACGTCGTGCCCGCCGTCCCCCCGTGATCGCTCGCCACGGGAGGCGCCGACACCCGCGTGAACGTCGTTCCGTCGACGTTGGTCCGGTACATCCGTAGGCACGCCAATGCGTGGCAGCCGCTCGTCGTCACGACGTAGAAATACCTCGAGGATCCGGCTCGAATCAGGAGAACGGGTGTCTGCGCGACAGGAGTTGCGGCGTGCGCGCTTGGAGTGCCGACGATCGACGCAAGGACCATCGCGACCGCCGTGAACTGCGAACACATACGGGCAGCCGACGCAAACCTCACGTCACCACCATAACGATGGAGAGGTTTGCAACCACACTTCACAGCGGAACACGTGCCGCGACGACCAGGGGGCAACCACCGCTCCGTCTGAACCTCGGACGACTGCGACGTGGCGCCTGCCCCGACACCGATCGGTCCCCCGTGTCCGTGCTCGTCCCACTCAAGTCTCCGGCCGTCACACCGACATGGACACCCCGCTCGAGCTGATACCACCGTACCGGCGTACGTCGATCACCTTCGATCACGTCCGAGTGGACCCAGTGGCCGACCCTCGCACCCACCTACGACCTCAGCGTCTGGTTCTGCGAGCGCCACAGCCTGTGACAATATGATCAGGTCCAGAATCAGAACCGACAGTGGCGCTGGTGGTTTCCCCGCGGCACCGAGCTCACGAACGTCGATCCCGAGCACGCCAATGCCGTCGATGATCCCATCAACAATCAGCCCCGCCGGCGTCTCGACTACAAGAGTCCGGCCCAGATCTATGCTGGACTCATCGTGCGGTGATCGCTAGAATCTGGTCGCCCATTCGGGTAGCCGTCAACCAGAGGCCTACGATCTGGCAGCCGCAGGGCCCTTCACGACGAAGCCCGCGCCCATCGACGGGACCTGAGTGCACACCACACCCCGACGAGGCAACCTCACGCGGAATGTCGCCGATGGAGCGAACTCGACAACAATGGCGTCGACGTTCCGCGGGCGACACGTTGCCAGAGAGCCGAGGGCCGACGTTTGCCCTAGATCGATGCCCAGGCTGACGCTCGCCGTCACCCCGCCCCCGCTGAGGACCACTGCGCGAGCTGTGAAGTCAACATTGCGGATGGCGGGAAAACCAATCACGCGGCCCCGCTCGATGGCTTGCACGATAGGAGTCCCGCTGAGATAGCAGGGCCCTCGCCCCCGGTTGGTGAAGACGACGGGGAAGTAGCCAGGAATGCCCGGCACGTGGGCGGGATTCAGCGTGGGCCGCACGGTCCCCGCCGTGCAGAAGGGAAGCCCCCGGTAGTTCCCGGCGGGCAGTGGAGATACGACCGCCCAGTCCTGGCTACTGCGCGTCACGTAGGTCAGTCCGGCGTCGATCGCCACCATCGCGCCGCGCGGTCCGATGGGTGACACCGTCTCCGGAGCACCTCCCTGGCCGTCCAACCACGCGCTGGCCCAGTGCGCGCCTCCGTCGCGGCTCACTTCGATTCCGCCTAGTGCACCAGTCATGGCCCCATAGAGGATCGAGCCATCCTGACTCGGGTAGATCGTCATGGCGACTCCGCCACCGGTGCCGAGATTGGCCGCGGTATTCAACGAGTCGGTCGCGCGATTGACCAGCGTCCAGGTCTTGCCGGCGTTGCCGGAGCGCCAGATCGA
>JAJZYE010000086.1 GCA_021806055.1 Actinomycetes bacterium
GACCCCGAGCCCCACGTAGAGCACGTCGGACCAGCGCAGGCGCCACTGGTGGGCCAGGGCGGCGAGTCCGGCGTAGCGCGTCGCCACCACGATGGCCGTGGCGAAACCCGACCACAGGCCAATCAGGCTGAGCACGTTCACCCACCAGGGTGGCTCGCTGGCGTGGGCCAGGGCGCTCAGCCCTCCGGGGTAGTGCGCGACGCCGGCGCCCAGCGCGATCAGCGCCGTCGCGACCAGCTCGCCGAGCACGAACCCGGCCAGCGCAGCCAGCACGACCGCGCCCGCGCGGACTCGTGGGCTCGGCGCTTGGTCGTCGGTGGGGCTCACGGTTCTCCACGCTAACAACGCTCCCGAGCCCACGAGTCCCGCCGGGGCTCGATCACCTCTAGATTGGGTGGGTGAGTTCACTACCCCCCGACCGCCCTGGACTGAAGAAGTACTTGCCCAACGGCGAGCGCCCGATGCCGCCGGAGTCGCGACGTCGCCTCTTCACCTTCGCGATCGTGGCCTTCATCCTCGGCATCCTCTTCATCCCCTCGCTCTTCCAGTCCAAGTCGGTGACGACGATCTCCTACTCGAGCCTCATCCACGACGCCCAGCAGCAGCACGTCGTCTCGGCCCAGATCAACAACTCCAACGGTGTGATCACGGGCCAACTGGCCGACGGCACGAACTTCTCCTCTAACGGCCCCGCCCCGCTGCTGTCCAACGAGGTCGACACCCTGCGCGCCGACAACGTCAACGTCACCTTCGCCAACCCCTCGAGCTTCGCCTCCACCTTTCTGCCCTACCTGATCTGGATCCTGATCTTCGTGGGCTTCATGTACTTCGCCGGGCGCCAGGCTCGCGGCCAGATGAACGGCATGATGTCGGTGGGACGCTCGCGAGCCAAGCAGTTCAACCAGGATCGTCCCTCGACCACGTTCGCGGACGTCGCGGGTTATCTCGGCGTCAAGCAGGAGATCAGCGAGGTCGTCGAGTTCCTCAAGAGTCCCGGCCGCTACCGTGACATCGGTGCGCTGATCCCCAAGGGCATTCTGCTGGTGGGCCCACCGGGCACGGGCAAGACCATGCTCGCTCGCGCCGTCGCGGGTGAGGCCGCCGTCCCCTTCTTCTCGGTCTCGGGATCGGACTTCATGGAGATGTTCGTCGGCGTGGGCGCGAGCCGCGTGCGCGACCTCTTCGCCACCGCCCGCAAGCAGTCGCCCGCCATCGTCTTCATTGACGAGATCGACTCGATCGGGCGAAAGCGTGGCGCCGGCGTCGGTGGCGGCCACGACGAGCGCGAGCAGACGCTCAATCAGATGCTGAGCGAGATGGACGGCTTCGACCCGGCCGAGGGCGTGGTCGTCATGGCCGCCACCAACCGCCCGGACGTCCTCGACCCCGCCCTACTGCGCCCCGGCCGCTTCGACCGCCAGATCGTCGTTCCCCTGCCGGATCTCGAGGAGCGGCTGCCCATCTTGCAGGTGCACTCCAAGAACAAACCACTCGACGCCAGCGTCGACCTCGGCGTGGTCGCCCGCGGCACGCCGGGGATGAGCGGTGCCGACCTCGCCAACCTGGTGAACGAGGCCGCGCTGCACGCGGTGCGGCGAAACTCGACGACGATCAACATGGACGACTTCGAGACCGCCCGTGATCGCGTCATGATGGGCCAGTCGCGCGAGACCATGGTGCTGAAGGACGATGAGCGCGAGCGCATCGCGTACCACGAGAGCGGTCACGCCCTGCTGGCCTACGTGCTCAACAAGACCGATCCCCTCCACAAGATCACGATCATCCCGCGCGGCATGGCGCTGGGCGTGACGATGACCCTGCCCGAGGAGGATCGCCACATCATGTCGCGCGAGCACCTCGAGGACTCGCTGTGCATGCGCATGGGCGGGCGCGTGGCCGAGCTCCTCGTCTACGGCGACCTCTCGACCGGGGCCGCGGACGACCTGCAGCGCAACACCGACCTAGCCCGACGCATGGTCCGCGAATGGGGCATGTCCAAGGAGATTGGCCCGATGGCGTGGGGACCCAACAACCAGGTCTTCCTCGGCGAGGACCTGATGCACACCCGCGACTACTCCGACCACACGTCCCAGACCATCGACGACGAGGTGGACCGGATCCTGCGCGAGCAGGAGACGCGCGCCATCGAGGTGCTGACCCTGCACCGGCGGGGTCTCGAGGCGCTGACGCGCGCCCTGCTCGAGCACGAGACGATCGACGGCGACGAGGCGGCTCGCCTCATCGACGAGGCGTTCGGTGAGGCCGTGCACGCCAAGGGGTCCAAGTCGATGAGCTCGCTCAAGCTGAGCGGCCGCACGGCGACGCCGAGCACGGCGGACAGCGTCCCGTCACCCGCCCCGGTGCCCGCCCCCACCCCCGTCACGTCACCCGCCCCGGTGCCGACGAGCTCCTGGGAGCCCCCGACCCTACCGTCCGTCTAGCGGCGCCACGACGCTGACCCCGGACGGACGTCCCGGGAGAGTCAGGGTCACCACCAGCGCGGAGCGACGGGCGCTCACGAAGAACGAGCGGCCGTGGAGCGGGCCGAGGCGAGCGAAGAGGACACGCAGCGACTCCGTGGCGCCTCCGAGCACCGTCGCGTGCGCGCGCACGGCCCGCGAACCCGACGTGGCCAAGGCGACGAGCGACACCGCGAGCGGCCGGGCGCTGACGTTGGTGAGCGTCGCGGTCGCGAACCCTCGTCCCGAGAAGTCGCTCACCAGGAACTCGCGCCGCGGGCCCGTTGGCGCGGAGAGCGAGAACCCGGCGGCGCTGCCGGTCGCCAGCGCCGCGACCACCGGCTGGGACGCACTGACACGAAGGCTCGCGAATCCCGCCGCGGGGATCGCGGGATTCGGCGTGATCGTGACCACTCCAGTGGACTGCGGCGCGACGGTCACCGTACGCGGCGCGACGTGAAAGGACCCCAGCGAGACCTCGACCGTCACGTCGGCCGGCAGTGCCGAGGGGTTGGTGAGTCGGACCTCGGCCCGCGCGGCGGCGGCGGTCGTCACCTGGGGAAACCACGCCCGCGTCGTCGCAGAGGTGGACCCGGTCGTGAACGAGGTCATCGCCCCCGACCGCTGGACCCCAAGGATCGCGACGGCGCCGCGCACCACGCTCACCCCCACTCCCACGTTGTCGGTATTCACGATCTGCGCCCCGAGGTTGATCTCGACCTGGTCGTGGGGTCCGACGGCGAATCCCTGGAAGGGCGCCGGCGCCGCGTAGCCGGTCGCGGTGAACGTCGTCACGTCGATCACGGCCGGGGTCGCGGTGGGGTTGAAGAAGCTGAGCGCGGCGCTCGACCCCACCCTGGTGTCAAAGCCCGACGCGTACCAGCTCGTGACCCCGCCCGCGACGCAGGGCGCCAAGGCGCTCGCGTTGGCGCCCACCTCCTCGGCGACGACCCCGCCGCCGTTGACCACCGCCTCGACACCGTAGCTGTGTCCCCTGAGCCACGACGAGGGCGAGACCTGGGACGTCGACGAGCCCGCGACGCTCACGCGCCGCGTCACCCGCTGCCCGGTGTTGTTCACCACGGTCACGCTGAGCGTCCGTGCGTGTGGCTGGGTGTTGAGGAAGGACACCACGCCGGCGGCGCCGCCCCCCGCGCCACTCAATCCGGTGCAGTACAGGGCGGTCGACTCGGCATCGCCGGCCACGCTCAGCGCGTTGGGCAGCGACGTCGGATTCGACGAGTGCGCCATGGCACTCGCCGTCGCGGTCGCCGCCAGGGCCAGAGCCAGGACCGCCACGAGTGCCCCGGGTCGCTCACGCGCCATCGGCCCCCCCCTTCACGTGGCGGCCCGCGGAGTGGCCCCGACGGCGCGTGAACCACGACACCCGGTAGAGCCCGGTGAACGCCAGCCCGGCCAGCGCCCAGAGGAGCAGCGTCACCAGGGCGAGCAGGCCGTTCCAGGGCAGGTGGTCGAGCACGACACGCGCGGTGATCGTCGAGCCCGGCGGCTGATGGTACGTGCCGACCTGGAAGGTGGGTGCCCACCCGTCGCTCAGCGTGCGCGGGGTGGGGGTGCCGTTGACGTCGAGCGCGAAGTCGCCCGCCGGCGCCAGCGCCGCCACCACCGACGCGCCCGAGGTCACCGGGGCTAGCCCGAACAGCTCTCCGCGCAGCGGGGCCCATCCCGCGCCCGGCGAGGGAGCCCGCGCCACGACGCCGTGGAAGAGCGAATCCCCGTAGACCGCCACGGAACGAGTCTGCAACTCGAGCGAGAGGTCCGTCTGACGCGAGAGCGCCGCGACCAGTGCGCCGGGCGCGGGGCTCAGGGGCGCCGACTGCACGCCCGCGAGCTCGGGCGCCGCGCTGTTCATCACGACGATCGTGGCCACGCCGGCCTCGGCGAGCAGCGCTCCGAGGTGCACCGTGCGGCCCTGCATCGCGAGGGCCACGTCGTTGACGAGCACGCCCGACGTGCGGGTGTCCGGGGCCGCGAAGAGATTGGCGCCGCCCGGCAAGCCGTTGAGCGAGGTCGCGAGCTCCAATCCCGGCGCGACCGGCCACCCGGCCAGCGGGACCACCGACGGGTCACCCAGCCACAGCACGCGATAGCCCCCGGCGTCCGCGGGGGCCAGGGCGCTCATCGACTGGGCCACGCTGGAGGTGGGCAGGTCGAAACGGCCGCTACCCACGCTCGCCAGCAGCGGCCACAGACCCACGACGGTCACGACGACCAGCACCCCGGCGCCTAGCTGGCGCCACCCGAAGCTCACGTCACGCAGGTCCACCTCCACGGCGCTCAGCCCCAACCCGACCAGTCCGGCGAGCATGACCGCGTACAGCGCGAGTAGCACGTCCAGGTCCGGCGCGAAGGACCCCATCCAGTGCCGGGCGGCCAGGTCGGCCACGACCACGTCGATCACGGCGATAGTGGCCAGGCGCGAGGCGATGACCCGACGCGGGCCGCGCGCCAGTAGCAAACCGATCGCCGCGGCCGCCGGAAGCAGCCAGCCCAGCCACGATCCGCCGAAGCCACCATCGACGCCGCGCAACAACTGGCTAAAGCCGGGCGCCGACCAGGGTCCCCGAGCCAGGCCGAAGACGTCGAGTGCCCGACGACCCGCGATCACGACGTCAACGCTGAGCGGCGCGAGCAGGACCACCACGCCGACCACCAGGCGCACGAGGGTGCGCCCCGGACGAGACCGCGCACGGTCGGCGTGGTCGAAGAGCCGGGCAACGACGACCCCCACCACGACCAGCACAACCGCGACCAGGGTCGCGGGGGCCATCGCGCACAGCACCGCGACGAGCATCACGGCCACCAGGCGCTGACCGGACGCCGTGGTGCGCCAGCCCCGGGCGCCGAACGCCACCGGGGCGCCGTACG
>JAJZYE010000087.1 GCA_021806055.1 Actinomycetes bacterium
GCGTCACGTGCGGGCCATGGTGAGCGATCACGGCTTCACCCTGGCCCTGCACCAGGCGGGCGCGGCGCTGCGCGACCCCCGCCTGGCTCGGGACCTGGTGGTGACGCGCGCGGCGCGCTACGCGCGGGGTCTGACGCGCCTGATCACCAGTCGATGGCGCCGGCCCGCGAGCGCCGTGGCGAGTGGGCCGGTGATCGGGGAGATCACGCACGTGCTCGTCGCTCGCCGCGCGCAGGGACACGGCGCCGGTCGAGCCCTCGTCGAGGCGGCGCTGGAGGAGATACGCGCGACCGGGGTACGCAGTGTGGAGCTGGTGACACCGCCGGACCTCGCGGCGCGTCACTTCTACGAGCGGCTCGGGTGGCGCCTGACGGGGGAGATGGCCAGCCGCAGCGGTGAGCCGTTCCTGCGCTTCGTCTTCGATCTGGACGAGTGACGAGACTCGTCTCGCGCTCAGCGTGGCGGGTGGCGTGGCGGAGTTGGTCGACCCGGCGGGAAGGGCGGGCGCGGGGGCAGGGCGGCACGCATCGCGCGTCGACGTAGTTCGCGGCGTCGGACGCGTCGGCGCCGCTCGTTCCACGCGAGCAACACCAGCACGACGGCGGCACCGATCAGGTAGAGGGTCAGGCGGTGGGAGGGACGAACGGGGGCGGGCGGCGCCACGGTGGTGACGGTCGTGGTCGGCGCGACGGAGGTCGTGGTCGTGGGCGGCGGCGCGGCGCTCGCGGCCAGGATCGAGGCCGCCAGGTGCGCGGCCGGGCAACCCGGCGTCGGCGTGACGGCGAGTGGGGCGGGCAGCAGAGGGGCTTCGGGCAGCTGGAACTGCGTGGTGGCGATGGCGTTGGCCATGACGGTCTGTCCCGCGACGTCGGGGTGCAGGTGGTCGGGATTGAAGTACGGGGCGAAGGGAACCCACGGCTGGCAGGCTCCGTCGTAGACGTTGCCCATCACGGCCGCCAGGTTGAGCACGCCGTCGAAACCGGCGTTGGGCGACAGTATCCAGGCGTTGACGGCGCTGAGAGTGGCTTGCTCGGCCGGTGACCAGTACTCGGGCAGGTCGTGGTCCGCCGCCGTGGAGGACGAACGTGGCAGGAGGGTGACGGCGAAGATCTTGATGCCGTGCGCGTGGGTCGCGGCGATCACCTGACGAAGGCCGGCCTCGATGGCGCCCGCCGTGCCGTAGGGGGGGATGGGGTGGCCGGTCTCACCGCCAGCTCCGAACCAGATGTCGTTGGTGCCGAGGAAGACGATGACATCCTTCACCCCCGGTAGCGACAAGGCGTCGCGCGAGAGGCGCGTCACGCCCGGAAGGCCGCCCGATAGCGCGGCGAAGGACGCGCGCGGCGGGAAGACGGTCAGGGTGTTGCCGGCAATACCCTCGTTGACCACCGACATCCGCTGGTCCGCGGGGAGCTGATCGAGGCGGGACTGCAGGGCGTTGACCCAGCTGTAGCCCTGGTTGAGGTAGCCGAAACCGTCGGTGATCGAGTCGCCCAGCGCCACGATCGTCCCCTGGGCCGGCGAGTCGTGTACCGCAATCGCCGAGAGCCAGCGCATGTACGGGCTGGTGAGGCCCGGGTCGAACGCCGTACTCTGAGGATTGGCCGTGACGTCCCCGACCGAGTTGGCCGTGGCGTAGGAGTCGATTCGACCGTTGCAGCAGTAGTGGACGCTGACTTCGGCGTAGCCCGTGACGGCGACGGAGACGGCGAGCGTCTCGCCGGCGTGTACGCGCATCACCACGGCGTCACTCGTCACGCGGGCGTGGGGCCCGATGGTGATGCTGCGCGACCCGTGGTCGAAGGTCACGGCACGCAACGTGCCCGCCACGACGTTGGCGCCACTCTGCTGGACCCCGACGGTGACCGCGGCGAAGGTGGTCGGCGTCGAGCTCCAGAGGTTGGAGAAGGTGAAGGTCAAGGCGTCGCCCGCGGCGGCGACGGTCGCGATGTCACGGGTGGTGGAGTTGTAGGTGTAGCCCACGGCGAGATCCGTGGGCGACGTCCAGGTGGTCTGCCAGACGGGCGTGCCCGCCACGGTCGTCGTGGCTGCGCTTGCGGTCCCGGTCCCGGTGACGGTCACGACGCCGAGCATCGTGACCAGGAGCGGGACCACGAAGCGCGTGATCCCGCGCGTGCCCGGCCGGCGAGAGTGGTCGTCACGACCATCGCGTCGCGCTCGCGTGCGGCGGTGGCGCACGCTAGTTGGGTGTCGCCGCAGTTGACGGGGCCGGGCGCCGAGGGGTCGCGGCGCACCCGTGGCACGGCGCCTTCCCCGACGGAGTGTGGTGATGCATGGCGGCAATCTTACCGGCCGCGATTGCGTCAGCGGAGTAACGGATGTCAGCCGGGACAGGTGGTGGCAGTCCCCGACGCCGGCTGTCCCGCCTGCAGTGCGAGGGCACCTTCGACGAGACAGCGCATGATCGGTCCAGCCACCGAGTTACCCGTGGCCGAGGTCACCTGGAAGGGGACCACGGCCGCCACGGCGATCGTGGGGTGGCTCGCTGGGGCGAAGGCGACCATCCAGTCATCGGTGTTCTGGACGCCGTTGCCCACCTGGGAGGTGCCGGTCTTGGCGGCCACGTCGTCCGCTGCCGGGAAGACGCCCGCCGCGGTGCCGAAGCGGGCCACATTGACCATGAGGGGAATGATGATGTTGGCCTGGGCGCGCGTGAGCGGCGTCTTCCACACCGTCGGTACGTAGCGCTTCACGATCGTGCCATCGGGCCCGGTGATGTAGTTCATCAGGTGGGGCGTCATCATGACGCCGCCGTTGCCGACGGCGCCCGCGATCAGCGCGTTCATCAGGGCCGAGAGCCGGACGTTCTCCTGACCGATGGCCGAGTAGGCGAGCAGTGGCCGGTTGTAGGTGAAGGACGACGCGGGTGGGAAGTAGCTGGGCACGACGCCCGGGAGATCGATGGGCGGGACCTGGTTGATGCCGTAGCTGTTCGCCGCCTTGGCCAGGGCGGCGCCGCCGAGGTCGAGGCCGATCAACGCGTAGCCGGTGTCGCACGAGGGGGGGAGCATCTGGGCGATCGTCCCCCCGCAAAATTCGTAGGCGTAGTTCGAGAGAGTCTTGTTCGAGTTGGGCAGGTGCGTATAGGAAAGGACTGGGTAGGACTTCTGGAGGAGTTGCGGCTTGGAGACCACGACCGCCGAGGTGGTGACGATCTTGAAGGTGGAGCCCGGTGGGAAGGTCTGCTGGACGGCCATGTTGCCCAGGGGCGGGAAGCCGTAGGCGTTGTTGGTGGTGTCCTTCTTCCAGGCCGCCTCGGCCACCTTGAAGTTGAAGGAGGTGAAGGGCGCCGGGTTGTAGGTGGGGTTGGAGTACATTGCCAACACGTCGCCGTTCTGGGGGTCGAGGACCACCGCGGCACCGTCGCGCCCGGCCAGGGCGTACTGGGCCACGCGCTGCAGCGCGGGTTGCAGGGTGAGGGTGACGTTGTCGGCCCCGGTGGTCGGTGAGAGCACCTGGGACAGGCTCTGGGGCGGCTGTGCGTGGGACGAGAGGTAGTTGTTGTACTCGGCCTCCAGGGCCCACGTACCGTAACTCGGCGACGCGAAGCCCACGAGTCCGGCGGTGAGTGCCCCGAGCGGGTAGATGCGGTGGTACACGCTGGGCGCACCGGGCAGCGGCCGCGACTGGGCGAGGATGGTACCGTCCGCGGCCACGATCTCCCCGCGCGGGGCCGTCACCGACGCGGAGATGTTTCGCGGATTCGTGGGTGAGGCGTCGAGGGCGGCCGCCTTGAAGAACTGGATGTTCACCGACTGGACCGCGATGGCGGCGAGGGCCAGCAGAAGTACGGTCGCAAGAACGCTAAGTCGTCGGGCCATGTACGAGGTGCCTCGGGGCGCCGCCCTCCGATGCTGCCGGTTGGCGCGTCATCACCAAATACTACTCCTCCGCTCGTGGGCGCCGGGCGTCACCCGGGGTAGGGAGAGCGGCGGCTGTGACCATCCGCGGCGTGCGTCGACGTCGCCTCGGGCGTGGTTGCATGGTTGAGCGAGACGGGCTCACGTGCCGAAAGGGCTAGGTGGCACCACCGGACCTTCGTGGACGTCCACGGGCCAGCGTCGCGAGGGGGCGAAGACGGGTTGGTAGTTCACCTCCCTGAGGCGAACTCCGCAGGCGTCCACCGGCCCGCGGCGAGCTCGTCGTATGACATCGATTACAGACCATACGGACGTACTGGTGCCGGGGCTGGACCGGGCCACCAGTGTCGTAGCAAGAGTGAGCCAATACGCCCCAGGATGAGGTCGCCCTCGGATTGGGACGTCATTGTCACATCGGCGAGATCGTCGGCGATGGCGGCGTAGGCGATATCGTGGCCGCCGGGAAGGCCGATCAGCCCGACATCGCAGCGGGTACCAGGGATAGCCCCGGGCTTATGAGCGACCGATGGATACGTCGATGGTGGTTGCCAACGGGTATCGACCTCAAGAAAGTCGCGTGATATGCCATCACTGGTGTAGCTGCAGGAGAGCACATCGACGATGGCGCGCGAGGACGCCGCGCTGACGAGTGACCCTCCGACGAGGCGGACTATCAGATCGCACAGATCCTCGGCCGTGGCGGTTGCGAAAGGGACCGTCGGCGATACGAAAGGGCGAGACCGACCGGTCACGAGTGGCGGCGGAGGGTAGTCGAGGCCGCGGTGGAAGTGGATGCCCCCGATGCCGAGACGACGCAGCGTATGGTTGACCATCTCCGCGCCTCCGAGGAGACCCAGTAAGACGCTCGTCGCGGTGTTGTCGGAGACGACGATCATCAGTGTGCACAGATCGGCGATTGTTGGTTCGAGTCCCGGGTGCAACATCGCTAGCACGCCGGATCCACCGACCAGATCCTCGGTGGCGACATCGATCCGATGCCCTAACTCAAGATCTCCCCTGTGGGCCAGTTCCATGACGGCCGCATGGAGCGCGAGTTTCGCGCTGCTGGCGGTGCGGCGAACGTCGTGACTGCGCCACTCCACCACCTCGCCCGTGCCGAGGTGGCGTGCACTCATCGCGATGTTGCCGGTGCACGAGGCATCGAGTTCGCGTAGCGCCTTGTACATGGCGAGTTGCGACGGTGCTGTGCGTGCGCCGGTGTGGCCCTCGCTGTTGCCTGTGGTCATCTCGCCCCCTCCCCATAAAAACGGTCAAACTCCACCTCGTACGACGCAGATGCTCGACGCCCGCAATTCACTCTGCTTCTGTGTCATCGTATTTTGAGTATTTAGTATAGTAAGGCGTATTCGATAACTTAAGAGGTGTGCACTATGGCTTCCGAAA
>JAJZYE010000088.1 GCA_021806055.1 Actinomycetes bacterium
CGACTTCAACGACATCTACTACTACATCAAGCCCACCGAGAACCAGGTCAACCGGTGGGAGGACCTGCCCGACGCGATCAAGACCACGTACGAGCGTCTCGGTATCCCCGAGGCCGAGCGCAAGTACCTGGCGGGCGTGACGGCCCAGTACGAGTCCGAGGTGGTCTTCCACCGCAATCGCGAGGACCTCGAGCGCCTCGGCGTGCTGTTCTGTGACATGGACACCGCGGTACGCGACTACCCCGACTTGGTACGGCGCTACTTCGGCACGGTCATCCCCCCCAACGACAACAAGTTCGCCGCCCTGAACTCCGCGGTGTGGAGTGGGGGATCGTTCATCTACGTCCCGCCGGGCGTGAAGGTCGACCAGCCCCTCCAGGCCTACTTCCGCATCAACACGGAGAACATGGGCCAGTTCGAGCGAACCCTGATCATCGCGGACGAGGGATCCCAGGTGCACTACGTCGAGGGCTGCTCGGCGCCGGTCTACTCCAGCGACTCGCTGCACTCGGCGGTCGTCGAGCTCGTGGCGCTGCCGGGATCGCGTATCACCTACACCACGATCCAGAACTGGTCGAACAACGTGTACAACCTGGTGACCAAGCGGGCCCGCGCCGAGACCGAGGCGCACGTCGAGTGGATCGACGGCAACATCGGCTCGCGTCTGACGATGAAGTACCCCTCGGTGTACCTGATGGGTCCCAAGGCCTCTGGTGAGGTCCTGTCCGTCGCCTACGCCGGCCCCGGTCAGGTGCAGGACGCGGGCGCCAAGATGGTTCACGTGGCGCCCGAGACCACGTCGACGATCATCTCCAAGTCGATCTCCAAGGACGGTGGGGTCACGGCGTACCGGGGACTGGTCAAGGTGGAGGAGGGCGCCATCGGGGCCAAGAGTTTCGTGCGCTGCGACGCGCTGATCCTCGATGAGCAGTCGGTGTCCGAGACGCGTCCCTACATGGAGGTCGGCGAGCGCGACGCGTCGATCGGTCACGAGGCGACCGTGTCGAAGATCGGCGACGACCAGCTGTTCTACCTCATGAGCCGAGGGTTGACCGAGAGCCAGGCCATGGGCATGATCGTCAACGGGTTCATCGAGCCGGTGACGCGCACCCTGCCCATGGAGTACGCGGTGGAGTGGTCACGCCTTATCGAGCTGCAGATGGAAGGGTCCGTCGGCTAGAGGTCACGAACTGCGTGACGGGTGCGAGACTAGAACGATGCCCATGCGTGAGGAGTGCAAGCACTTCCAGAGCCGTACCTACGCGACCGGTGACGTCGCGAGGTTCTGCGTGCTCGGCAACGCACCCGATCAGCCCTGGTCGTGCCCCACCGACTGCCCCACCTACGAGCGGCGCTTCGCTGACGTCGGGTGGTCGCACGGTTCGTTGGTCGAGCCGCCGTCGGAGGACGTGCCCGCGACGACCGTGCCGATCGAGGAGCGCCGCGATCTGCTCGACGCCGCCGACGAGATCGTGAACGCCGTGGCACCCGACTTGATCCGCGAGCGCCGTCGCCAACTCGGTGAGTCGGAGCGCCAACCCACTCGCGGCTGGAAGTTCTGGCGCCGTGACCGGGGCCGGGACGGCTAGTCGCCGCGGAAGACCGGCGCACGGCGCTCAAGGAACGCGTTGAGCGCCTCGCCCAGGTCGTTGGTGCGCAAGTACATCGTGTTCCAGCGCGCCACGAAGTCGAGTTCGTCCGCGATGCGTCGTTCGTCGCGGTGGCGAAGGACCGCCTTGGTGCCACGCACTGCCCAGGGAGAATTGGCCGCCACGACGCGCGCCAGCTCGTGCGCGGCGCCGAGCACGTCGGGGCCGCTCGTGCCGTGCACGTCATTGACCAGGCCGATGCGTTGCGCCCGGTTCGCGTCGATGTCCTCACCGGTCAGGGCCAGTTGGGCCAGGTGTCCCGTGCCGATGATCCCCGGCAAGCGCTGGAGTGAGCCGAGGTCGGCCACGATCGCGACCTTGGCCTCGCGCAGGGAGAAGAGGGCGTCACCGGCGGCCAGACGGATGTCGCAGGCGCTGATGAGGTCGACGCCACCGCCGATGCACCAGCCGTGCACGGCGGCGATGACCGGTGCGCGCACATCGGCCAGGGCCTGGAGCGAGCCCTGAAGGGCTCGCACGGCGTCGTAGGTCCGCTCGTTGGCTCGCGCTGGTGACGCCGTCGTGTCGGTGCTGACGAGTTCGCCGCCCATCTCCTTGAGGTCGAGCCCGACACTGAAGTGCTCGCCGCGTGCCGCCACCACCACGGCCCGGACGTCCTCGTCGTCCTGGAGGGCGGCGCACGCGCGCGGGAGGTCGCGCCAGAAGGCGCGGCCCATCGCGTTGCGCGCGTCGGGACGATCCAGCCACAGGGTGGCGACGTGCCCGTCGCGCTCGAGGGACAGGACGTCAGAGTGCAGTTCCACGGTCGCTCCTTGGTTCGTGCGCAGCCTACGTCGCGCCGCAGGATTGGTGGCGACCGTTACACTGACGGGGCCCTGCTTATGACAACCTTCGCCGACGCCGCCACCTCCTTCATCGCGCTGCAGCCCGACGCGGCTGATCGCGCGCGAGCGTGGGCGACCTTCGAGGCGTTGGGCCTACCGACGACCACGGATGAGGTCTGGCGCTACGCCCCGCTGGGTGAGCTGTCACTCGAGCGCTTCGCGCCGTCGACGACGAGCCCCGCCCGTGCGGAGAGCAACATCGTCCAGGGTCTGGCCGCGCACGCCGGGCTCGTGGTGCGAGTGGTCGACGGCGTCGTCACCTCGACGGGCGAGACCCTCGAGGGCGTGAGCGTCACCAGTGAGGTCACCCGACGCGACGCCGACGACGTGGCGCGCTACGCCGACGACGCCTTCGCGCACCTGAACGCCGCGTTGGCGCCCACCACGATCGTGGTGCGAGTGGCCCGAGGCGCGCAGGTGACGCGTCCCGTGGTGATCGTGCACCGGACGGACTCGCGGGCATCGTTCCCGCACACGTTCGTCACGCTCGAGGATGGCGCCGACGCGACCGTCGTCGAGTACTACGAAGGCGGCGAGGACGCGCTGGTGGTGCCGATCAGTGAGTACCGGGTGGGTGAGAACGCGGTGCTGCGCCTGGTGACCTACCAGCGTCTGGCCGCGAGTGCGTGGCACATCGCACGCTCGACGGGCGTCGTCGCCCGCGACGGGCGCCTCCTCCAGGCCGTCGTGGGCCTGGGTGGCTACTACGATCGATCGCGCAACGATGCGGTGCTGGCGGGCCCGGGCTCGCACAACGAGTTGCGCACCACGTTCCTGGGTGCGGGTCGCCAGGTGCACGACTTCCGTACCCACCAGCTGCACCTAGGGGCGCACAGCTCCTCGCTGCTGCTCTCCAAGGGGGCAGTGGCCGACGAGTCTCGGTCGATCTACACCGGGTTGATCGAGATCGAACACGGCGCGCGACGCACCGACGCGCGCCAGACCAATCACAACCTGTTGCTCTCGCCGCTCGCGCACGCCGACAGCGTGCCCAACCTCGACATCCGCGAGAACGACGTACGCTGCGCGCACGCGTCGTCGGTCGGGCCCCTCGACGAGTTGCAGCGCTGGTACCTCGAGTCGCGCGGCGTGACGCCCGCGGACGCGCAGCGCCTGATGATTCGCGGCTTCTACAACGAGATGCTGGTGGCGCTGCCGGCGCAACTGGCCGAGTTGGTGGAACGCGACGTCACCGGGGTGCTGGAGTCGGTCACGGCGGTCGCGTCGTGACGACGCTGGGCCACGCCGTGGACCTCGGGCCGCTGGACGACTTCGCGTCCGGGGAGGCCCGTCAGGTGCTCGCCGGGGACCGCGTTCTCGTGGTCGTGCGCATTGACCAGGACGTCTACGTGCTCGACGATCGCTGCAGCCACGAGGACTACAGCCTCGCCGAGGGTGAGGTCGACGTCGAGGCCCGCGAGATCGAGTGCGCGCGCCACGGTGCGATGTTCGCCCTGGCCGACGGGACGCCGACGTCCCTGCCGGCTACGCGCCCGGTCGCGCGCTACGAGGCGCGGATTCGCGACGGCCGAGTGGAGGTGGTGCTCTCGTGGGCTCGCACCTGGTGATCGAGGGGTTGCACGTCGAAGTGGGCGGCGTACTCGTGCTGAAGGGCCTCGACCTGTCGATGCGTTCCGGTGAGGTGCACGTCATCATGGGACCCAACGGGTCGGGCAAGTCGACGCTCGCGCACGCCCTGGCGGGTCGCCCCGGGTACCGGGTGGTGTCGGGGACGGTGAGCCTGGACGGTGTGGACCTGCTCGCCCTGTCGCCGACGGAGCGCGCGCGTGCGGGGCTCCTGCTGGCCCTGCAGCAGCCCTTGGAGGTGCCGGGCGTGCGTCCCTACGACCTGCTGCTCGCGGCCGGCGCGGACCCGTCGGGACTGCGTGAGCGCATGATCGACGAGGCGCGCCGCGTCGAGCTGTCCCCCGACGTCCTGGAGCGCTTCGTGAACGTCGACCTGTCGGGAGGCGAGCGTAAGCGCGCCGAGATGGTCCAGGTCGGGGTGCTGCGCCCCCGCTTCGCCGTGCTCGACGAGATCGATTCGGGCCTCGACGTCGACGCCCTGGGGGCCGTGGCGCGACGACTCTCGGCCGCGGCGCACGAGTGGGGGTGCGGCATCCTGGCGATCACGCACTTCCGCCGCCTGCTCAGTGAACTCGTGCCCACGCGCATCCACGTGATGAGCGAGGGGCGCGTCGTGGCAACGGGTGGCCCGGAACTTGCCGAAGTCCTCGAGCGCGACGGCTACGAGCCCTTCCGTGCGAGCGCCGCGCAACCATCCTGATCCCCGCCGCGGCGCATCACGCCTGGTGATGGCTCAGGACGCCTCGCCGAGCGCTTGCTCGAGGGTGTTCCAGGCGAGGGTGGCGCACTTGATACGCACGGGAAACTTGACGACGCCCGCCAAGGCGTTGATCTCCTTCATCGATCGAAGGTCGTCCACGTCGTCCGGCGCGGTCCCCTCACTCAGGGAGGCCTCGCGCAGGCCCATCATGGTCTTGAAGGACTCGATGGTCGCGCGCACCTGGTCGAGTGGTTGGCCCTTGACCGCGGCGCTCATGAGCGAGGACGACGCCTGGGAGATCGAGCAGCCGTGCCCGGTCATCTTGATGTCGACCAGCACGCCGTCGCGCACGTCCACGTAGCGGACCAGCTCGTCGCCGCACAGGGGGTTGAACCCCTCGACTCGCCGTGCGGGTGGTGAGGCCAGCTCGCCGCGGTTGCGCGGCGAGCGGTAGTGGTCCAGGATGATGTCGCGGTAGAGGTCGTCGA
>JAJZYE010000089.1 GCA_021806055.1 Actinomycetes bacterium
GAGGTTCATCGAGGGAGACCGAGGGAGGTTCATCGAGGGAGACCGAGGGAGGTTCATCGAGGGAGACCGAGGGAGGTTCATCGAGGGAGACCGAGGGAGGCATCGTGGCTACGTATCGCCAGAGAGCTTGGGATATCGCGAAGGAGGCCCACGGCTACGTCACGACCAAAGACGCCACCAAGGCCGGCATTCCAGCGATTGAGTTGGTGAAGCTCGCGGCGCGAGGGCGCCTTAATCATGTGGCTCGCGGGATCTACCGGTTCGACGAGTTTCCCGCCACCAAGTTCGATCAATTCTTCGAGGCCGTCCTGCGCGTGGGAGACGACGCCTTCTTGGTGGGTGACGCGGTCCTGTCCCTCCACGATCTCGCGCTGGTCAATCCGCGCCGCATTCGCGTAGCGACTCGGCGGCGTCGACGGGGAAAGCTCCCCACCTGGATCAACGTTGAGCAGGCTGACGTTCCTGACGCAGATGTCACCTCTTTCGAGGGGATTCCCGCGACCACGGTGGCCCGCGCAATCCGAGACGCCAGGGAGTACGTCATGACCGAGCGTCTCCTCGATGCGCTTCCCATCGCCGTGAGCGAGGGACTTGTGGATGATGCAGAGGCGAGGCGCCTTCGGCGTGACCTGTTGGCGCCGGCGCGATGAGCGAGCCACGTCGGTACACCGACGCACCGACGACGGCAAAGGCCACTCGTGATCGCCTGTCAAACACGTATGCCCTCGACAACACCGTCGTAGTTCGGCGAGTGAGAACGATGGCGAACATCGTCGTTGCCCAGATGCTCCCCGATGCGGCGATCTAGGGAGGAACCGGCCTCAACGCCCGGCTCGGGCCCGAAGCCTCGCGCTTCTCTCGTGATCTCGACGCCTCTCGACAGCGCGGGACCAGCGAGGACTCCTACGTCGAAGAACTCAAGACGAGCCTGGGAGCTGGATGGGGCGGCTTCCGGGCGACTGCTGTCCGCCAATCCAAGAAGCAGCTCAAGCTAGTACCCGGCCAGTACGTCATGCTGCCAGTGAAGGTGGCCCTGACCTACCGAGGCAGCAAGTTCGACTCAATCCGCCTCGAACTCTCCCTTGACGAGCTCGGAAGCGTTCCCGCAGCGACGGTAGAGATCAATCCCGTCCTCGTCGAGATGTTCACCCGCATCGGGCTCGAAGCGCCGCGGCCTATTCCCGTGATCACGCTGGAGCACCAGATCGCCCAGAAGATTCACGCGTGCACCACACCCGACTCGCGCGGAGCGAATGAACGGGCGCACGACCTGGTCGATCACCAACTGCTATACGATGCGGGCACCATCGACCTAGCCGACCTGGGACGTCTGGGCCAACGCCTTACGAGCTTCCGGGAGAGCGGTAGCTGGCCGCCGGTGGCCGTCGCACGAGACGGTTGGGCGGCCTCTACGCCGAGGCGGCGGAAGGCCTCCCGGTGCTCCCCCTTGATGCTGCCGTTGTCTGGGTCAGCGACCTGATCGATGCCGCAGAAGCTGCTCGGCGCCTCAGCGACGGGGACAGAAACTAGTCGGCCCCGCGGCTCAACCCCGTGTCACTTCGTGAAACAGCGATGTCGCCTCGTGAGAAGACCCTTGTCACTTGATGAGATTTCGCCTTGTCGCTTGGTGAGAATTCACATCAACTGCAGCCACTGGTCGACCCACAACTCGGGCACACGAAGCAAGAGCCCGACTGCTGCATGATGTTGCCGCACTGGTAACACATCGGGGCGTCGCGCTGCTCCGGACGACGCAGCAGCGTCGGCCCGTCGGCCCGAGCCGCCGGCGGTTCGAGCAGCTCACCCAACGTCGGCTGCAGGCTCACCCCCACACTCGGCGTCACCTGCTCCACGATCTCAGGCAGCGTCGGCTGGAGACGCTCACTCGTGGAAAGCACGCCAATCTCTTCGCGCTCGCTCGCGTCGAGGTAGTCGAGCGCCAACCGGCGGAAGATGTAGTCCACCAGTGACGACGCGATACGCAGGTCCGGGTCATCGGTCATTCCCGACGGCTCGAACTTCATGTTCACGTACTTGCGCACGTACGTGGCCAGCGGCACACCGTGTTGCAGTCCGAGGCTGATCGAGACGGAGAAGGCGTCCATGATGCCCGCCAGCGTTGAGCCCTGCTTCGAGACCTTGATGAACACCTCGCCGGGACGGCCGTCCTCGTACTCGCCAACGGTCACGTAGCCCTCACAGTCGGCCACGCGGAAGGAGAACGTCGACGACGTGCGTCGCCGCGGCATACGCTCGCGTACCGCGCCCACGACGACGTGGTTCCCCTCGCGCTTGGCCAACTCCAGAGCGGTCTCCAGCTTGGTGATGCGCGTGTAGAGCTCGGCCGCCACCGAGTCGGTCGCCACGACCGAGGACGACGACATCTCGCCCTCCTTCTTCGCGGTAGACAGGGGCTGACCCACCTTGCAGTTATCACGGTAGATCGCCACCGCCTTCACCCCCAGACGCCACGCGTCCATGTGCAAGTTCTCCACGTCCTCGATGGTCGCGTCCTCCGGCATGTTCACCGTCTTGGAGATAGCCCCCGAGATGAAGGGTTGCACCGCCCCCATCATCCGCACGTGACCCAAGTAGTGGATGACGTTATCGCCCATCGAGCACGCGAAGACGCTGAGGTGCTCGGGTCGAAGGTCCGGAGCACCGACGATGGACTTGTGCTCGTCGATGTAGGAGACAATGGCCGCCACCTGATCCTCGGTGTAGCCGAGCCGGTGAAGTGCTCGCGGCACGGTCTGGTTGACGATCGACATGTCGCCGCCGCCGACCAACTTCTTGAACTTGACGAGACCCAGATCGGGCTCGATACCGGTGGTGTCGCAGTCCATGAGCAGGCCAATCGTGCCGGTCGGTGCCAGGACCGACGCCTGCGCGTTGCGCACCCCGTGGCGTTCGGCGAGCTCCACGGCTTGGTTCCACGCGTCACGCGCCGCGTCGAGGATCGTCGCTGGCGCCCGACTGTCGTCAATCGCGTACGCCGCGTCGCGGTGCATGCGCAGCACGTTCAGCATCGGCTCGGCGTTCTCGGCGTAGCCCTCGTGGGGACCCATCCGCCCGGCGGTACGCGCGCTGGTGACGTAGGCGTGACCGGTCATCAGCGCGGTGATCGCGGCCGCCCACGCCCGGCCCTCGTCCGAGTCGTACGCCAGGCCCGACGCCATCAGGAGCGCCCCCAGGTTGGCGTAGCCCAGTCCGAGCTGGCGGAACTTGCGCGAGTTCTCACCGATCTTCTCGGTGGGGTAGTCGGCGGCGCCGACGATGATCTCCTGCGCCGTGAAGAGAACCTCGATGGTCGCGGTGAAGGCCTCGACGTCGAAGCTGGCGTCATCGCGCAGGTACTTCATGAGGTTGATGCTCGCGAGGTTGCACGCCGAGTTGTCGATGTGCATGTACTCCGAGCACGGGTTCGAGCCGTTGATGCGGGCGGTGTTCGGCGAGGTGTGCCAGCGATTGATCGTGGTGTCGAACTGCAGTCCGGGGTCCGCGCACTCCCAAGCGGCGCGCGCGATCTGGCGCCACAGGTCACGCGCGCGGACCGTGGAGACCACGTAGTCGCCGCTGCGCGCGGTCAGCTCCCACTCGGCGTCGTCCAGTACCGCCTGCATGAACTCGTCGGAGACCCGCACGGAGTTGTTCGCGTTCTGGTACTGGATCGAGTGGATGTCCTTGCCGTCGAGGTCCATGTCGAACCCCGCGTCGCGCAAGACGCGCGCCTTACGCTCCTCGTTCGCCTTGCACCACACGAACTCCTCGATGTCGGGGTGGTCCACGTCCAGGATCACCATCTTGGCCGCGCGTCGCGTCTTGCCCCCCGACTTGATGGTGCCCGCCGAGGCGTCGGCGCCGCGCATGAACGAGACCGGCCCGCTCGCCGTTCCGCCCCCCTCGAGGAGCTCCGCGCTCGCGCGGATCTTCGAGAGGTTCACGCCGGCCCCCGAGCCGCCCTTGAAGATGATCCCCTCCTCGGTGTACCAGTTCAGGATCGAGCGCATCGAGTCCTGCACCGACAGGATGAAGCACGCACTGCCCTGCTGGGGGACGCCACGCACGCCGATGTTGAACCACACGGGCGAGTTGAAGGCAGCGCGCTGGGTGATGAGCAGGTACTTCAACTCCGCGCGGAAGGTCTCGGCCTCCTCGGCGTCGACGAAGTAGTCCGCCTCCTCACCCCACGTGGTGATCGTGTCGACGATACGGTCCACCACCTGCTTCAGGCTGGACTCGCGCTCCTCGGTGCCCTGCGTTCCGCGAAAGTACTTCTGGGCGAGGATGTTGGTCGCGTTGAGCGACCACGACGCGGGCACCTCCACGCCACGCTGCTCGAAGGCGACCGAGCCGTCACGGAAGTTGGTGATCCGTGCGTCTCGACGATCCCACACGACGGCGTCGTACGGGTGCCGGTCGTCGGTGGTGAAGTACCGCCGTAGTCCGATGCCGAGTCGCTGTGGTGCGATTGCCATGTTGTTTCCTCTCTCGATTCCGACACGGGTGCCGCTGGTGCCGCGCCGTCGAGGCTACTCCCCCTCGTCGCTCAACCACAACATGTTGTGGTTGAGACGCTTCGCGTCACAAGATGCTGTGTCATTACAGCACTGTAATTACATCGCGTCAACACAATTCTAGCCTTTTTCTTCACAACCTCCCCGAGGGCGCGTCACCCGTGTGCGCCCCGCTGCGGCGCTGACTAGCCTCGCCGGGGTGGAGATCGTCCTCGCGCTTGACGCCGGTACCTCCGCGGTTCGCACCCTCGCCTTCGACCGGCGAGCCCGCGTCATCGACACCGCCTCGCGCACCCTCCCCGCAGACTTTCCTCACCCCGGCGAGGTCGAGCAGGATCCCGCCCTGATCGCCTCGCTCGCGGTCGCGACACTGCGCGAGGTCGCGAGCCGCCGCGGGGCCGGCGATCGCGTACGAGCTCTGGGCATCACCAACCAGCGCGAGACCACGATTGCCTTCGACCGCGCGACCGGCCGCCCGGGCGGCCCCGCGCTGGTCTGGCAGGATCGGCGCACCGCGCCGCTCTGCGCGGCCCTGGAGGCGCACGGCCAGGGACCGGCCGTGCGCGCCACCACGGGACTCGTCCTCGACCCGTACTTCTCGGCCAGCAAGATGCGCTGGATCGCCGATCACGGCTGGCTGGACCCACTCACGCTGCCCAGCCTGGCCACGGTGGACGCCTGGCTGGTGTGGTGGCTCACGGGCGGCCCCGCGAC
>JAJZYE010000090.1 GCA_021806055.1 Actinomycetes bacterium
ACAACTCGCACCCGATGCACTTTTCCATCCCGTCCTCGTAGCGGTTGAGCACGTGGCGGCCGTGCTGGCGCGGCTGCTTGGGGCGCTTGGCCTCGGGGTAGCTGTTGGTCACCGTCGGGCGTGCCAGGTGCTGGAACGTCAACTTGAACCCGCCAAAGAAACTGAGAGCGTTCGCCACTACTGCCCCTCCCGATCGGTGATGGCCCGCAACACCTCACCGGGCAGGGGCCGCGCGCCCACGACGGGTAGCGGCGAGTCGGTGCCGCGCTCTCGCGCGGTGCCGAGTTCGAAGGCCCGCGTCAGCATGATCCAGGCCACGAGCACCACGGCCGCCATGGCGAAGCCCCACGCCGGCGAGACCAGGAAGCCGGCCACGATGATCATCCAGCCCAGGCTGAGCGGAATCAGCCTCTTCCAACCGAGGTCCATGACCTGGTCGTAGCGGAAGCGCGGCAGCGCCGCACGGAACCACACGTAGGCGAAGGCGAAGCCCACGGTCTTGACCACGAACCAGGCGATGGGGAAGAGCCAGCGCAGGTGCGCGACGTTGGGTACCCAGCCCGCCGGACCACCCAAGAAGAGGGTGACCATGATCGCCGACATCGTGATGGTGTTCATGAACTCCGCCAGGTAGAACAGGGCGAAGCGCAGCGACGAGTACTCGGTGTGGAACCCGCCCACGAGCTCACTGTCCGCCTCGACGACGTCGAAGGGCGGACGGTTCAGCTCCGCGGTGATCGCGATGATGAAGACGACGAACGGCACGATGCCGAGGCGAATGAGGTTCCAGTGCCAGATCCCGTGTCCCTGGGACATCACGATGTCGTGCGTCGACAGCGAGCCCGTGACCAGGATCACCGTCACGATCGTCATGCCGAGCGCCGCCTCGTAGCTGATCATCTGCGCGCTCGCTCGCACCGAGGACATGAGCGGATACTTCGAGCCCGACGCCCACCCGGCGAGCATCACGCCGTAGACCGAGATGCCCGACATGGCCAGCATCAGCAGGATTCCCACCGGCGGATTGGCGACCTGGAGCAGGACGGGGTGTCCCGCGATGTGCAGCGTGCCACCGACCGGCACGATCGCGAAGGTGATCAGCGCCGGCACCAGCACCAGGTAGGGGGCCAGCTTGAAGACCAGGCGGTTCGCCCCGGCGGGGATCAGATCCTCCTTGAAGAAGAGCTTGGCGCCGTCGGCCAGCGTCTGGAGGAGCCCGAAGGGACCCCATCGCTGGGGCCCGATGCGGCTCTGCATGTCCGAGATCGCCTTGCGCTCGAACCAGATCATGATGATGACCGACCCCATCAGCACGGCGAATGCCGCGACGACGCGGATCACGACGATGAGCACCACCGCCCAGGTGACGCCGTGCTGGTAGAGGGGGTCGATGGTCGCGAGCAGCGCGTTCATCGGGTCTCCAGTCGCACCAGCGAAACCAACTCGGGTCGGGTGACCAGGCGCGCGAGGACGTTCTGGCCGTCGTCGTCCACCGTGTTGACGGGGACCTCAGCCACCCCGCGCGGCACGTCGTCGTCAGCGACCACGGCCATCTCGACGCTCACGCCGGATCCGGTCACGCGCACGCGATCACCCGTGCCGACGCCGAGGCGGTCGAGGTCGGCGTGGTGCACGTGCAGGCGCGTGGTCGCGGTCAGCTCACTCAGTGCCGGCGAGCCCAGCATCGCCATGCCCCGGTCGTACAGTCGTCGACTGGCGTGGAGGCGCAACGAGTACGCGTCGGCGGCGATCGACGCCACCTCCCGACCCGCTCCCACCCGATCCAGCGTCGCCGGTGACGTGGCACCCACGTGATCCACCTCCAGGGCACTCGTGCGACCGGACAGCTCACCCAAGCCGACGTGGTCGACACCGCGGATCCCGGGAAACGCCATCGGGTCCAGGGGACGGCGCAGGGTCGTACGCGTCCGATCACCGGCCAGGACACCGTCGGTCGAGTCGTCGTTGAGCACCGACAGGGCGGGGTAGCCCGTCGACTCCTCGATCAACTTGGCCACCACGTCGAGGCTGGTCAGGGCGAGATGGGCACCGAGCTGCTCGGCCAACTCCACGGCCACGGCCACGTCCGACCAGGCCGACCCCGGAGCCACGAGTTTCGCACTCACCGCGCTCACCCGTCCCTCCAGATTGGTGACCGTGCCGTTGCGCTCGTGCGCGACGGCGACGGGCAATACGACGTCCGCGTAGGCGAGTGTCGCGCCGCCGTGGCCGGTCACCGCGATCACGTCCGCACTGGCCAGGGCCTCACGGGCGCGCTCCACGTCGATCACGTTGCCCAGCAGGCACCCCCCGAGCAGCAAGACGGCCCGCTGGCGACCGTCCACCATGGCCTCGATCTGGGCCAGAGTGTCGCGCCCGGTCGACGCGGGTGCCACGCCACGCCCGGGTCGAAGTCCCGGTGCGAGTCCCATGTCGAGCGCCCCACGGACGTTGGACCGTCGCAGTGCCGCCAGGAAGCGGGCCGCGGGGAAGCGCTCGGCGAGCAGGCGAATCGCCCGCTCCACCACGGGCGCGCCCTCGGCGAGGTTGGGCCGACCGACGACGAAGACCACGCCCTCACCCGTCTCGCCCAGGCGCTCGCGAACCGCGCGCACGTCCGCGTCGCTGGCGGCCAGGCCCGGTGCCGGGTTCTCACCCGCCAGCGCGGCCGCCAGAAGGTGCGCCTCGCCCGGGCGCACGGGCAGGGACCAGCGGGCCAGCGGGCGCAGGGCGCTCGCGCCGAAGCCGAACTCGATGAGATCGTGTCCGTGCCTCACCACGGCCCCGCGCAGGCGCAGGAACAGTACCGGCAGCTCCTCGCGCAGGTCGCCGGTCAGCGTCACGACCACCGGGGCCGCCACGGCGTCGTCGATCGTCGCCGGGGCCAGTGCCTGCAGCAGGGCTGGATCCAACCCGTCGCCGTACTGCGCGTCGAGGTTCTCCGTGCCCAGCACGCCGCGCACGACGCGCTCCCACGCGTAGGCGCCCTCGTTGGTCAGCGCGGCACCGCCGATCGCGCCGACGGCGTCGGGCGACTCCTCGCTCGCCGCGCGCAGGAGTGACGCCGCCCGCTCCAGGGCCTCGCTCCAGCTCACCGGCACCAGGACACCGTCGCGGCGCACCAGGGGCTCCGTGATCCGCGCCGCGGCCGACAGGGGGTCGGTCTCGCCCTCGTGCGCGTCCACCGAGTCCAGCGTGAAGCGCCCCTTGTCGCAGAGCCACCCGTGGTTCACCGGGTCCGAGTCCAGGCCGAGCACGCGCGTCAGGCGATTACCTGAGGACTGCACCGCCACTCGACACCCCACGGCGCAGACGGTGCAGGTGCTCTCCACCTGATCGAGGTCCCAGGGTCGGGCGGTGAAGCGGTACGGCTTGGCGGTCAGGGCCCCGACGGGGCAGATCTGGACGGTGTTGCCCGAGAAGACCGAGTCGAAGGGCCGAGTCGGCGAGGGTGCCACCTCGATGAGGTCACCGCGCCCCGCGAAGGCGATGTCCGCGTCACCCGCGACCTCGGCGGCGAAGCGCGTGCAGCGCGCGCACTGGATGCAGCGCTCGCGGTCCAGCAGCACCAGCGCGCCGATCTCGATCGGCTTGACGAAGTGGCGCTTCTCCTCGACGAAGCGGGTCTCGCCCGATCCGTGAGCCAGCGTCTGATCCTGCAGCGGGCACTCGCCACCCTTGTCACACACGGGGCAGTCGAGCGGGTGGTTGGCCAGGAGGAACTCCAGCACACCGTCCTGAGCCTTCTTCGCCTTCTCCGAGTCCGTCGTCACGTTCATGCCGTCGCTCACGTGCAGGTAGCACGCGGGCTGCAGGGTCGCCCCGCGCGGCCCGTCGACCTCGACGAGGCACATACGGCACACTCCCACCGGCTCCATGCGCGGGTGGTAACAGAATCGCGGCACGTAGGTGCCGGCGCGTTCGGCCACCTCGATGAGTAGCTCCCCCGGCTGGGCCTCGACCGCACGACCGTTCACGGTCACGGTGATGGGCGTGGGCGTGGGCGTCTGATCAGACATGCGGGCAGCTCCCGTGCTCGACGTGGGCGACGAAGTCGTCGCGAAACAGGGTGATCGCCGAATGGATCGACGACGGAATCGACGGCCCCAGCACGCAGATCGTGGTCTGCTGAGGCGGCCAGGTCAGTCCCGGGGCGATGTTGTCGCTCAGGTCCAACAGCAGGTCGAGGTCCTCGGGCCGACCACCGCCGTACTCCAGGCGGTACATGATTCGCTCGAGCCAGCCCGACCCCTCACGGCACGGGGTGCACTGGCCGCAGGACTCGCGCGAGAAGAACTTCACGATGCGCCACGTCGCGCGGACCACGCACGAGGTCTCATCCAGCACGACGATCGATCCCGAACCCAGCATCGAGCCCTTCTCCGCCACCTCGTCCTGGCCCAACGGCACGTCGAGGAGTTCCGGACCGAACCACGGGGCCGACACGCCGCCCGGGATGATCGCCTTGATCGCGCGGTCCTCCACAATGCCACCCCCCAAGCGGGGGTCGTAGATGAGGTCGCGAAACGTGTTCTTCACCATCTCGAGCTCGTAGGCGCCGGGGTTGCGTACCCGCCCCGCCAGCGCGAAGAGACGCGTGCCCGTCGAGCGACCCGCGCCCAGGGCCGCGAAGGCCGCGCCACCGTTCGAGACGATCCAGGGAAGGTTCGACATCGTCTCGACGTTGTTGACCACCGTCGGCTCGCCGTACAGCCCTACGGCGGCCGGAAAGAAGGGGGGCTTGATCCGCGGGAAGCCGCGCTTGCCCTCGAGCGCCTCGATCAGCGCGGTCTCCTCACCGCAGATGTAGGCACCCGCCCCCGGGTGGACCACGATGTCGAGCGAGAACGACGAGCCGAAGATCGACGAGCCCAGTGCGCCGTACTCGTAGGCGTCGTTGACCGCCTGCTGCACGCGCTCCAGGCCCAGCGCGAACTCGCCACGCAGGAAGATGAACGCCTGGGACACTTGCAGCGCGTAGGCCGCGATGATCACGCCCTCCACCAGCTGGTGCGGGTCACGCTCCACGAGGTAGTGATCCTTGAAGGTCGCCGGCTCGGACTCGTCGCCGTTCACGACCAGGTAGGAGATGGCGGAGCGGCGCAGCATCGACCACTTGCGCCCCGCCGGGAAGCCCGCCCCTCCGCGACCGAGCAGCGACGCGGCGTCCACTTCGGCGGCGACCGCCTCGGGGAACATCGTGAGCGCCTTGCGCAGCGCGAC